>JAQWMI010000053.1 GCA_029246865.1 Alphaproteobacteria bacterium | reverse complement strand
ATTAGGCAATCAGAAGAATGCTCTCAAATTAGCTAAGAAATACACAATCCCAATATTAGGTTCAGGCGAAGCTGGAACGATTAAAAACATTAAAGAAGCAAAAGATTTTGCTAAAAAATTTAACTATCCAATAGTTATTAAAGCTTCATACGGTGGTGGTGGACGAGGTATGAGAGTTTTTTATAGTGATAATGAGATAAATGATCACTTTAGTAATCTTAAAATAGAAGCGAAAAATTATTTTGGAAATGATGCCTTATATGGAGAAAAATTTTTATCAAATGCAAAACATATTGAATTTCAAATTGTAGCTGATCCTAAAAGAAACATTATTAATATAATCGGACAAAGAGACTGCTCAGTTCAAAGAAAGAATCAAAAATTAATTGAAGAAATTCCTTCTGACTATGTGGATATTAAAAATATTAAAACAATAATTAAAAATATTAAAAAAATGCTTAAAGAAACAGAATATGAAGGACTAGGTACTTTAGAGTTTTTATACCAAGATAATGAGGTTTTTTTTATTGAAATGAATACACGCTTACAAGTAGAGCACCCTGTTACTGAAGAAGCTTTTAATTGTGATTTAGTTAAAAAACAAATAAGAATAGCTGCAGGTGATAAAATAAAAACCAACGATGTACATCTATCACATTCAATAGAATGCAGAATAAATGCAGAAAATTCAAAAAATTTTACACCAAGTCCTGGAAAAATTAATTACATCAATATACCAGGTGGTAGAGGTGTTAGAGTAGATACTGCTATTTACACAAATTATAATGTAAGTCCGCATTACGATAGCCTAGTATTAAAATTGATTTGTAAGGCCCCTAAAAGAGAAGAGGCAATTAAAATTATGCTAAGATCATTAAATGAACTGATTATTGAGGGTATAGATACTAATATTGAACTACATAAGTGGATTTTAACTCAAAAAGAATTCTTGAATGGAAGCTATAGTACTAATTGGCTAGAAAAAGTAATTACTAAATTTTAACCATTACAATTAATAAGGCTAATTTCATAAATTTTATCAGAAAAAAGATTAAGTTCTTCAGTTTTAGAAAAAAACCATCCTGTAAATTTAGAATTATCAATAGAATTAGATATTTTAATTAAGGCAACCTGATCATCATATTTTTCAAAACTTAAAAGCTGACAGGAAAGAATTTCAAATTTAAGTGACCTAAAAATTGAATTTTTAGACATTGATAAATAGTATTTTGTGGAAGATGATTTATCTAAAATTACTATATTAGCATTTTTTAATCCTATCTCGGCAGATAGATTACAATTAAAGCTAATCAGCAAAAATAATATCAGAGATAATGTTTTCAATAGAGATTGCATCTATATTATATTTACTAGTTTCATTTTCATTAAATATTAGATCAGAAGATCCAATTTTGATATCAATATAAGATCCTCCCATCAGCCCATTACTAGTTATCGTAAAAATACTATCAGAAGGAATTTTGTAAAAATTATTAAATTTAATAATAACATTAGCAACAAATAACTCTGGATTTATTGAAATCTTGGTAACCTCTCCTACTTTAACGCCATGAATTTTTATATCATTTCCTACAGACAAACTTCCAACATTATTGAATTCAGAATTAAGATAAAAAGAAGCGTTATTTGAATTATTTAAATTGTAACTATTAAATAAATTAATAAATATTATCAAGCTAAGTAAAATAATAATTACTCCCAAAAATACTTCTTTGTTAATTTTTTTCATTAATATTATTTTCTAATACTCTTGCAAGATAATCCATAGTATATGAGTCACTTGTATACTTAAATACAATATCTTTACTTACAAAATATTCATCATAACCAGGTACTATATTTAGATATTTTTTTCCAAAAATACCATCAGTATTAATTTGTAATATTGAGTCAGATGGTATTGGTATTTCATTTTTAATTAAACCATTTATGCGCACTTTGTTATTTTCAAGTAATGTGATTTGTGTAACATAACCAACTTCAATTCCTGCATACAAAACTGTTGATTTTTCAGATAATCCATTGACAGTATTAAATGTAGCCTGAAAAGAGAAATTGTTTTTATCTAAATTAGTTTTAGTAAATAAAAAGAAAAAAAGTAAAAAAATTACTATAGTTATTAGACCAAATTTAAGCAAAGTATTTTTACTTATTTCGTCTATTTCTTTTACTACTTTGGCTGCCAAGAAGTATATCCTTGAGAGTTAGCATTCTTTTTGATTACATGTTTATTAACACGTCTTCTTACAATGCTTTGGGTTCTTTCGACGTCTTTATCAAAATAAGGTAATTCATCAGTCGTGCTATGTAACCAATTATGATAGTTAGTAGGTAAAGAGTCAGGACCAAACCCTTTTGCGTAAATAACCCACCTTTTGGATAAGTTTTTTTTACTCACAAAAAAAGTGTTACCAAAAGTATCTTTTCCTATAACTTTACCATTTAGGTAAGAATATATTTTAAATCCAAGGGACATATTATTATGATATAATATTAATATTCATAATAAAAGTCCTTATGATTATATTTTATAAATGAGAATCATATTAATAGCGTTAACAATTAATTTAATCATTTCATTTGATTTAAATGCAAAAATAGCTTCAGTAATAGGTAATCCAGTTAACGGGGATATTTATTTTAATGTAAACAAAGATACAAAAAATTATCCAGCATCTTTAACTAAAATGATGACTCTCTATATAATATTTGATGAATTAAAGAACAATAAAATATCTAAAGAAGATAAGGTTGTATTTAGTCATAATGCAGCAAGTCAACAACCATCAAGAATCAATATACCTGCCGGCAAATCAATAAATGTTGATGAAATCATTTTAGGATTAATTATCAAATCAGGAAATGATGCTGCGGTAGCAATAGCGGAGAAAATATCTGGTACTGAGAAAAAATTTGTAAAATTAATGAATGTGTATGCTCAAAGAATTAATATGAAAAATACAAATTTTGCTAACCCCAATGGATTACCTAATAGATCTAATATTTCTTCTGCACATGATATGTTTTTACTTGGTTCAGCAATTTATAATGATTTTCCTGAATATAGAAAATATTTTAATAAAACAAAAACTGTTATTAATGGAGTTAAATACAATACGCACAACAAACTTGTTTCTAAATATAAGTATTATAAAGGACTCAAAACAGGATATATAAGAAAATCAGGTTTTCAAATTGCATTGCTAGGAATATTTGATGAAGAACCAATGCTAGGTATATATTTTGGAGGTAATTCTGCTAAAGAAAGAAATGATAAGATACACTTTTTAATGAATAAAATAGCTAAGGAACGTAATACCAATAAGAATAAAGTGAATGAACCCTTAAAAAGTTCAAATAGTTTAAATTATAAAGTTCAAACTTCATCCTTTAGGAACGTTAAAAAAAGTAAAGAGTTTGTATTATCTCTCATTAAAAAAAAATATCTTAATGAAATTAAATACTTAACACACAATATTGAGATAAAAGGTAAGTATTTTATCACTATTACTAATTCGTTAAGTAAAAATGATGCATATAAATTATGCGAATTATTAAAAGATAAAAAATTAGATTGTTTCGTAAAAAGAATTTAACTCAGATAAATCTAGATCAAAATCTTGAAGAAATTTTTGAATATTATTTATTTCTTCTTTAAAGTTTAAATTTTTCTTACACTCTAACCTAAAAACTAAGCAGTTTTGCGTGTTCGAGGCTCTTATTAAATACCAAAAATCTTTCGACTCTACTCTAATACCATCCAACTCATTAAGTATTAAATTTTGAGAATTTTCTTTAATTTTATTAATAATTGAATCAATATTTTTAAACTTTACATTCTCATTACAGTATAACTTTATCTCGGGGCTTGAAGAGTAAATTAAATAGTCATTCACAATATCATTGAGTTTTTTGTCTTGAGCAGTTAAATATTCTAAAAATTTAAATGCAGCAAAAATTGCATCGTCAAATCCGTAGTAATCATGATTAAAAAATATATGGCCACTCATTTCACCAGCAATATGAGCGTTAGTTTCTTTGATTTTTTTCTTAATAAGAGAATGACCAGTTTTACTCATTAAAATATTGATATTATTAGTTTTTAGATTATCAAACAAGATTTGACTACATTTTACGTCTGCAACAACAGTTAAGTCTTTTATTGTAAGAGACATAAATTTTGAGATTAACAAGAGCACAATATCTGAATAAACAAACTGACCCTTATTATCAATTATACCAAGCCTATCCCCATCACCATCAAAAGAAATACCTAAATCGCAATTTTGCTCCTGAACTAATTTTGAAATTTGGATATTGTTTTTCAACACAGTAGGATCTGGGTGGTGATTAGGAAAATTACCGTCAACTGAAGAATTAATTACTATATGGTTACCCGGTATTGCTTTTAAAATACTATGGAACATAGATCCAACTACGCCATTACCAATATCCCAAGCTATTTTTAAATCTTTTTTAATATTTAATTTATTTGAAATTTCATTTACGTAAGTACTTACAATATTCACATGTTTCAATAGGCCTATTTTTTTAGGATTATCTTTTATTTGAATATTATTTAAATTCTTTATTTGCTTACCATAAAATGGCTCATTATTAATTATAAATTTAAATCCATTATATTCTTGTGGATTGTGAGATCCGGTAATCATTATTGAATTAGGAATTTTTATTTTATTAGTAGCATAATAACAAAGAGGAGTTGGAACAAGTGAGATGTCAATTACATTCACCCCGTTATTGTTAATTGACGATACAAGTAAGTTTTTTATTTCAAGGGATGAGTCTCTCCCATCGTGGCCAATAATAATTTCTGGTATTTTATTATCAATTATAATCGAACTAATAGAATCTGCTATTGATACGATATCGTTTTTTTTTAAAGAGGAACCGTAAATACCTCTTATATCGTACTCTCTTAATATCTCATCATTGATCATTTAGATGAAAGAGAATAATACCTAAATCCAAGTTTAACAATTTCTTTATCGTGAATATAAATATTTCTTAAATCGTAAATTACATGAGAGCTCATTTGTAAGTGTAGTTTTTTAAAATTTATCGATCTATAAATATTCCATTCAGTACCAATAATAATCATTTGCTGATTATCAAAAGATTTATTTAAATCAGAATAATACTTAATATTTAATTTTTCTTTTTTAGCATTTGGAATTGCTACTGGATCATGAGCACTTATTGATAGCTTTTTATGTTTTTTAAGTAGATAGTTAATTATAAAAATAGAAGAAGACTCTCTAATATCATCAGTTTCGGGCTTAAAGGAAAGTCCTAAAAATAAAACTTTATTAATTTTATTAGCTTTGATGATTTTTAATATTTCAATTGATATATTTTTTTTTATTTTATCATTTGTTTTTATTACACTATCAACAATATTAAATTTAATTCTTTGGTCTTTAAATATTTTAGACATAGCGAGTGTGTCTTTTGGAAAGCAAGAGCCGCCATAACCTGGGCCAGGATGTAAAAATTTAGAACCTATCCTTTTGTCCAGCCCCATGGCCCTTGTTACATCACCAATATTTGTGCCCGTTTTTTTACAAAACACAGAAATTTCATTAATAAATGTTATTTTTGCGGCTAAGAATGAATTAGAGGCATATTTGATAAGCTCGGAGGTTTCAGTATCAGTATTAACAATAGGCACCTGACGTATATTAAGAGGCTTATAGAGGCTATTTAGCAATAATCTTGAGTATTCATCATTAGCACCAATTACAACCCGATCCGGCCTTAAAAAATCATTTATTGCTGAACCTTCTCTCAAAAATTCAGGATTAGAAGCAACAGTTATTAACTCATCTTTTTTATATTTTTTAATAATATTTTTAATATTTTTTGCTGTACCAACAGGTACGGTAGATTTGGTGACCAATACTATTTTTTTATTAACATTTGAACAAATTTGTTCGACAGCCTTGAATACAAATTTTAAATCAGCATGACCATCTCCTCTTCTGGATGGAGTGCCAACGGCAAGAAATACACAATCTGATTTATTTAAATATTTGTTAGCATTTAAGTCAAAATTTAAATTTCTATTATTAATATTTTTTTTTACCAAATCATTTAGACCTGGCTCATATATAGGGATAATTCCTTTTTTTAAATTTTTAATCTTATTTTTATCATGATCGACACATGTAACTTTAAAACCAAATTCTGAAAAACATGCACCTGAAACCAAACCAACGTAACCTGTTCCTATTATTAAAATATTCATTAGAGATTAATAATGTATGTGGCGATAGATAGGAAGGATAAAAAACCGAAAACATCAGTAAAAGTAGTTAAAATTATTCCTGAAGCTAAAGCTGGATCAATTTTTAGTTTGTTCATCGTTAAAGGAATTAAAATACCAAATATACAGGCAAATCCTAAATTAATTAATATAGATATACCTACAGCAAAAGCTAAAATTAGATTATCAAACCAAAAATATGCGATGAATCCCATTATAATGGACAATAATAATCCGTTAATAGAACCAATTAAAAATTCCTTAATAACTAGGTTTACATAATTTGATCCAATTAGATCTTTGGTGGCAATCGCTCTGACATATATAGTCATAGCTTGAGTGCCTGCATTACCACCCATTGATGCAACAATTGGCATTAATACAGCGATGGCAATCATTTGCTGAAGTTGGATTGCATATATATCAATTACTAGAGATGCAATTATAGCTGTAATTAAATTTAAACCTAACCAAACAAAACGAGTAGAGGCGGAAGATAAAGCCCCCTTATAAAAATCATTGACAAATAAGCCACCTAATTTTTGAATGTCATCTGAGTCTTCCTCATAAACAATATCAACAACGTCATCAACGGCTATTATACCTATAATTTTATCATTATGGTCAACGACAGGTGTAGATACTAAACCATACTTTCTAAAAACATAAGAGATATCATTAAAACTTGACTCAACATCAATTTTGTAAACATTTTTTATATAAATATCAGATAATTTTTTAGTTTTTTTAGATCTAAGAATTCTACCTGATGGGATGTAACCTATAGGGGAATTATTATCATCTATAATGAATACATTATAAAAGTCTTTAGGGCCTCTCCTTGATTTTCTCAAATGATCAATTAATTCTCCAACAGTTAAATGAATACTGACTGCTAAAAAATCTTTATTCATGATTCTACCTGCGGAGTCTTCAGGGTATGATAAATTTTCCTCAATTTTTATTCTTTGATCGGAACCTAACTTCGCTAAAATAGAAATTAAGTCTTTTTTTTGAAAATCACTCAATATTTCAACAGCATCGTCAACATCAAGAGTTTTAATGAAAGTAATTAATTTAGATTTGGGTATAAAACTTAAAATTTCCTCTCTTGTCTCTTCTCTGAGATAAGATATGAAATCAGGTTGAAGTTTATTAACATGGTTTTTTAAAAAAGAAATTTGATGACTAGTTTCAAGATTTTCAATAGCATCAGCTTGATCTGCGGGGTGTTTTTTTTGAATTTTACCTATAAACTCAATACTATTAAATGTATTTTTCATATCTCCAAATTAACCCCTATTTTGGTGCGGACGAGAAGACTCGAACTTCCACAGGAATAATCCCACAGCGACCTCAACGCTGCGCGTCTACCAGTTCCGCCACGTCCGCTTACTTCAATCATTAAATTATCGAATGGTATTAATAAAACAACTAAAAGGTTATCAAAGTTACCAATCCATAATAAGAGATATGGAAAAAAATGTAGAAAAAATAAAAACAGAAGGTGAAAGCAATGAGGTCATATGGATGTTAGAGCATAATAGTGTGTTTACAGCTGGCAGTTCTAATATTGGTTTGAATCAAGAATATATAGAAAAAATACCTGTGATTAAGGTTAATAGAGGTGGTCAAATGACATTTCATGGACCAGGACAATTGATTATTTATTTTATGCTAAATATTAAAAAAAGAAAATTAGGCTTAATAGAATTTATTGATCAGATTGAAAAATTAATAATTAATGCTTTTGCTAGAGAAAATATAAAGCTTTATCCAAAAAAAGAAAAAAATAGAGGCTTATGGATAAAAAGCGCCAAGGGCATGAAAAAAATTATCTTTATAGGGTTAAGGTATAGTAGTGGTGTTATCTATCACGGGATTTCAATAAATTTTAAGCCAGACTTACAAAAATTCAGACTAATAAATCCTTGCGGCTTGAATGAATTTGAAATCAGCTCATTAAAAGAATTAGAAATTGATTATTCCTATGATCGAATAGTTAAAGAAATTAAAAATCAAATGATTTTAGAGTTTCCTTGAGTGGTAATTTAAAATTATAAAACTTTTTGTCATACCAAAATTTTATTGAATATGCTCGAAGGCCTAACAATCCATTACTTTCTTTTTTATTAAACTTAATGTCATTAACGATAGGGTTTTTACTTAAGGAAAATTGAAGTCTTATTTGATGCTTCCTCCCGGTTAGAAGTGAAACAAGATAAATATAACCCACATCAGATGTATTTATAAATCTGTATCTTAGTTTCATTATTTGCTTTTCATTATTAGTATGAATTAACAAGTCATTATTTTTTAAGAATTTTCTATCTGTTACTGCTAAATAATGTTTATAAATTTTCTTATCTATAAATAATTTAGAGATATCTGATGCTGAAAAACGATCTTTCGTTAGTATGATTAATCCACTAGTATCTTTGTCTATCCTGTGGACAATATAAAGCTTAATATTTAGAACAACCTCGTAAATGTCTTTTAAGGATATTTTGACTTTTGTTCCACCCTGTACGGCAATGCTGCTTGGTTTATTTATGACAATAAATTTATCATTTTCATGAATAATTAACTTAATAAATTTATCTTTTTCTTTATCCGTAATGTTAATCAAATTGGAATTTTCAACATTTTCATTAGATTTGAAATTATAAAAAATATTAATAATGTCTTTATTTTTGATACTTTGTGATGGTTTACATTTTTGATCATTTAATAGGATTTGCTTCTTTCTAATTAATCTTTGGATGAGAGACATAGGAGGTCCATTAAAATACTTAATAAGGAATTTATCTAATCTGGGGTGTTCTTGATGTACTAAAATATTCAATTTTTATTAAAAAAATAAAAACCAATTACAAAAAATAAGAAGGAAATAAAAATATTAGAGAAGAAGAAGACAAATGACTTTAAATATAATTGATTATTCATAAGGTTAAATAATTCAATATTAAACGATGATAGTGTTGTAAAACTACCAAGTACTCCTATATAAATTAAAAAATATGATGTTCCTGTAAATTTATTAAGAAAAATTCCCGCTATTAAAGAACCTAACAAATTAACAATCAATGTAGATGCCGGTACACCCATTATAGTGTATTCAAAAGTGCTTACTAAATATCTTAAGGAGGCGCCTATCATAGCACCTGTTAAAAGAGCTAGATAAGAGCTAATAGAAATCAAATTATTTTATGAATTGTATTATGCTAGTGTGGGCAAAATCACCAACTCTGTTGCCTTTTTTTATAATTCTTGTGTACCCACCATTTGTTTCAAGGAATTTTTTTGAGATATCTGAAAAAAGCTTACTTGTTGCTTCTTGGTTGTTGAAGAGAGTTGATAAAACAATCCTTCTATTTGCTAATGTGTCTGTTCTTGCTTTTGTAACTAGTTTTTCAATAAACGGTCTGAGTTCTTTAGCTTTTTCAGTAGTTGTGGTAATAGATTCATGTTTAATTAAACTTATAGAAAGGTTTTTTAATAAAGCCAATCTATGAGACGATGTTCTATTTAATTTTCTTTGCTTTAAACCGTGTTTCATAACTAAACTTTAAATGGATCCTCATACCTTTTAGATAACTCGTCAATATTTTCAGGAGGCCAACCAGGCAGATCCATTCCCATTGAAAGACTCATAGAAACTAATACTTCCTTAATCTCATCTAGTGATTTTCTACCAAAATTTGGTGTTCTTAACATTTCACCTTCTGTTTTTTGCACTAAATCACCAATATAAAATATATTATCATTTTTTAAGCAGTTAGCTGATCTAACAGATAACTCCAACTCATCAACTTTCTTTAATAAATTTTTATTAAACTGAGGTTCGTTAGAGGATTGAAGTTGTTTTCTTTCCTCTTCAGTAGGTTCTTCGAAGTTAATAAACGGCTTAAGCTGGTCTTGAAGTATTCTTGCTGCTAGAGCGGCTGCTTCATCAGGAGTAATTACCCCATTTGTTTCAATATCTAAAATTAATTTATCAAATTCAGTGTCTTGACCTATTCTTGAATTTTCAACTTTAAATGAAACTCTTTTAACAGGACTAAAAGTGCTGTCTAAAACAATTTGTCCAACACTCTTACTATCATCAGACTTATTTTTTTCTGCTGGTAAATATCCTTTATTTACGTCAAGAAAAATTTCAAGATTAACTTCTCTGTTATCGTCTAAATTCATAATTACGACATCTTTATCAACTATTTCAACTTCGCTATTTTCCTCAAAATCAGAGGATAATACTTCTTTAGGACCTTTAACGTTTAAAGACAATTTCTGTGTATGATTGCTAGAAGAGTTAAATGTAACATTTTTTAAGTTCATAATTATATCTGTAACGTCTTCTCTAACTCCTTCAATGGTTGAAAATTCATGAAGTACACCATTGATTTTAATAGATGTCATAGCTGTTCCTTGAAGTGAAGAAAGAAGAACTCTTCTTAAAGCATTACCAAGAGTAGTTCCAAAGCCTTTTTCTAATGGCTCAATTATTACAGTTCCAAATTTTTTATTTTCACTAATTTTATACTCAACCTTATTAGGCTTAACCAACGAAATCCAATTATTCTCTATCACTTCATATCTCCTTAAAAATTAACTTTTAAACTCTTCTTTTCTTCTTTGCTCTACACCCATTATGAGGCAATGGTGTAACGTCCTTAATATTAGAAATTGAAAAACCAATATTTTGTAATGCTCTTAAAGCAGATTCACGACCTGATCCAGGACCCTTCATCAACACATCTAATTTTCTCAGCCCTAAGTCATAAGCTTTTTTTCCAGCAGCATCAGTTGCCATTTGAGCTGCATATGGGGTGGATTTTTTCGAACCCCTAAAGCCCATAGTTCCACTAGAAGACCATGAAACTGCATTACCGTTAGTATCTGCTATTGTTATAATTGTATTGTTAAATGAACTATTAATATGTACCACCCCGTTAGGGTTGTAGTCCTTTTTCTTTTTTTTTACTTCACTTTTTTTATCTTTAGCCATAATTATCTATTTTGTAACTTTCTTTTTACCAGCAATCGCAACAGCTTTACCCTTACGAGTTCTAGCGTTAGTGTGTGTTCTTTGACCTCTTGTTGGAAGCTGTCTTCTATGTCTTAATCCTCTATAACAACCGAGATCTTTTAATCTTTTAATATTCTGTGAAACTGTTCTTCTTAAATCCCCTTCAACGGTATAACTTTCTTCAATTACTTTTCTAACTTTTACAATTTCATCTTCTGAACAATCTTTAATTCTTTTACTAAAGTCTAAACCAGTAATAGTACAAATATCTGCAGCAAACTTAGGACCTATACCATGAATATAAGTTAAAGATATAACTGCTCTTTTATTAACTGGGATATTTACGCCTGCTATTCTTGCCAATTGAGATCTCCTGAAGGGGTGAAACTATAAAAAAAAATATATTTAGTCAACAAAAATACTCCTATAATTTTCCTAAAAAGCCTTTAATTTCAATATTAATGGACTCAAGGCTATTATCAGCCTCAATATTCTTTAAATCAAAGTTTTTATCGACAAAATTAAGTATTTCCTCGTATGTTTCTTGATAAATATCAAATCTCTTATCAAAAACGCTATCATCTTTTCTAGATTCAATTTGTGATCTTTTCAAAATTCTTTCTTTAAGTATGTTTTTTTCTACATTAAAGTTGAAAACTATTTTAGAGGTTTCATCTACTAGTAGTTTGTTTAAAAACTCAGCCTGTTTTAAACTTCTTGGATACCCATCAATTAAAATATCTTCTCCTTTAAGAGACGTAAATTTATCAGTTAATACCTGATTAACAATATTGTCTTCGATCAATTCACCTTTATCCATTTTTTCTTTTATCTGATTACCAAATATTGATCCGTCTGATGATTTTTCAAGAAGTAAGCTACTTACAGTGAGTATAATGAGGTTCGGAAGATGTTCTTTTAATAAATTTGCTTGTGTACCTTTTCCTGATCCAGGAGGGCCAATAAAGATTATAACCATTTACTTTTATATACTTTATTTTTGCTAAGAGCTTTTTCATATTGAGAAGAATAGAGTTGTGTTTGAATTTGTGAGAAAAAGTCCATAGCTACAACAACCACAATTAATAAGCTGGTACCGCCTAAATAAAAAGGAACTGAAAGTCTTGATATAAGCATTTCAGGTATTAAAGCTATTAGCCCTAAATAAATCGCACCAACAAATGTTAGTCTGTATATGACATGCTCTAAATAAGCTGCGGTCTGTTCACCAGGTCTATAACCTAAGACAAAACCACCATAATTTCTTAAATTCTCAGCTTGTTCTTTTGGGTTAAAAACAACTCCAGTATAAAAGAAAGCAAAAAATACGATTAAAGAGAAAAAAGCTAGCATATATAAAGGTTTTCCGTGTCCAAGATAAAAACTTATTGAAGCTAAAATTCCCTCAGAAGAGGATGAAAAATTTGAGATTGTATTAGGAAAAAGTAATAATGAAGAAGCAAAGATCGCTGGTATCACACCAGCTACATTAACCTTTAATGGTAAATATGAAGACTGACCACCAAAAACTTTATTGCCAACCTGTCTTTTTGGGTATTGGACAAGCAGTCTTCTTTGAGCTCTTTCAACGAAGCAAATTACAACGATTAAAATAAACATCAGGGCTATAATCATTAAAATAGCTATAGCGCTTAGAGCACCAGTTCTTCCTAATTCAAATGTATTGAATATTGCAAACGGAAGGTTTGCGACAATACCTGCAAATATAATAATTGATATTCCACTTCCAAAACCATTTTCAGTAATTTGTTCACCAAGCCACATAAGAAAAACAGTTCCAGCTGTCATACAAATGACTGATGAAATTTGAAAAAATAAAACACTACCAAGTGTAGGATCTACTGTATCTGAAATATTTAACATACCATTGGAAATTCCATAACTTTGAAATAATGCTAAAACAATTGTCAAATATCTAGTGTATTGTTGAATTTTTTTTCTTCCTATAGTGCCTTGTTCCTTAAGTGCTTTTAAACCATCAAATGATGATTGCATTAATTGCATTATAATTGATGCAGAGATGTATGGCATCACTCCCAAAGTAAAAATGGACATTCTCATTAGTGCTCCACCTGAAAACATATCAAATATACCTAAAATACCATCCTTATGTTGACTAAAGATTTGCTCAAGCACTGCAGAATTAATACCGGGAATTGGTATATAGGTCCCAAGTCTATAAACAACAAGAGCAAATAAAATAAAACCTAATTTTTTAAATAAACCTGAACTTTTGATAGCTTCGTTATAATCTATGTTTGGGACTTTGGTATTCATGGAATGAATTTGTTAGTTCTATTGAGTTGATCCACCTAATGATTCAATTCTTTTCTTAGCGCCATCAGTAAATTTAAAGTCTTTAAATTGTAATTTTTTCTTAAAACTAACAGAGTCAATAATTTTGATAGACTTCTTAAGATCTTTTTTCTTTAAAAATCCTTTAGTGACTAGAAAATCATGATTAATCACAGAGTCTTCTTCAATACTGTTAAAATTATTTAATGGTATCGTAAAAGATGTTGGGTTTTGTTTTTTTAGTGAATTAAAACCTCTTTTGGGTGTCTTTCTGTAGATTGGCATCTGACCACCTTCAAAAGTAGTAACTGCAACACCTGATCTAGATTTTTGACCTTTGTGACCACGTCCGGATGTTTTACCAAGACCTGAACCACCACCGCGTCCTTTTCTTTTTTTATTTGTCTCTCTTTGTTTTGTTAATTTATCTAACATTTTAATTTTCTCTTTTGTTTATAACGTCATTCATATCTATACCCCTTCTAGCGGAAACAGATTTTGGGGTGTTAATAGATTGTAAAGCTTTCATGGTAGATTTTACAATGTTATGAGGATTTTTTGTTCCAATAGCTTTTGATACGATATCAGAAATTCCTAATGATTCAAAAATAGCTCTTGATGGACCGCCGGATATAATGCCAGTACCTTTAGATGCACTTCTAAGAATAACTGTACTTGATGAGAATTTTGCTTTTACATCATGGTGTATAGTTCTTCCTTCTCTTAATGGAATTCTAACCCATGTTTTTTTTGCTTCTTCAGATGCTTTTCTTATCGCTTCTGGTACTTCTTTAGCTTTACCAGATCCGAAACCAACTCTACCTTGTCCATCTCCACTTACCACTAAAGCGGCAAAACCAAATCTTCTTCCACCTTTAACAACTTTAGAAACTCTTCTAATTTGTATTAATTTTTCAACTAAATCTTTATCTACTTCTCTTTTATGATGCTGTTCCATTAAAATACTAATCCCTTCTCTCTTGCTGCGTCGGCAAGACTTTTTAATCTTCCATGATATCTATAAGGACCTTTGTCAAACTTTACTTCTTTAATACCAGCAGCTAGTGCTAATTCAGCAATTTTTAATCCTACTTCCTTAGCTATATCAGTTTTTTTATTTTCTTCAGTTTTTTTAATTTTAGCTGAAGAAAAAGAGCAAAGTGTTACATCATTTTTTACAGAAGTTACTGAGGCATAAATATGTTTTGAAGATCTAAATATATGTAATCTATGTTTTTGAATACCGTTAAGTTTTTTTCTAACTCTTGATTTTCTTCTATTTATTTGGGCAAGATTTTTAGTCATTTTGATTACTTCTTCTTTCCTTCTTTGCGATAAATTTTTTCACCTTCGTATCTTACACCTTTACCTTTGTATGGTTCAGGTTTTCTAAAACTCTTAATTTTTGCAGCTACTTGACCAACTAACTGTTTGCTAGATCCAGTTACTGAAACATTCGTATTTTTTTCTACTTTGATGGTAATACTATCTGGAATAGTGAAATTAATATCATGACTATAGCCAAGAGATAAAACCAATTCTTTGCCATTGATATTTGCCTTGTAACCAGTGCCAACTAGTTCTAATTTTTTTTCAAAACCTTTAGAATTACCGTGAATTTCATTTTTTATATTTGCATATAGAGTGCCAAGTAAAGCTTTGTTTTCACTTGTAAGCATAATTTCGTTTTTATCAATGTTAACATTAATGGTATTAGGGATCATTGTAGAAGATTTACCAAGCTTACCTTCGACATTGAGTAGATTATTATCCAATGAAACTTTTACGTCATCACTAATAATAATCGGATTTTTTGCTAATCTAGACATGTTTGATTAAAATACTGAAATCAGTATTTCCCCACCTAAATTTTTTGATCTTGCATCATTGTCAGTCATAACACCCTTAGATGTAGATAAGATAGTAGATCCTAATCCGCCAATTGTTTTTGGAATTTCAGATGAAGATGTATAAACTCTGCAACCCTGTTTAGAAACTTTTTCAATTTTATTAATTAAAGGCTTGCCGTTATAATATTTCAATTTAATTAATATTGATTTTTTAACATCACCTTGTTGAGAAAAGTCTTCAATAAAACCTTCTTTTTTTAAGACTTCACAAACTCTCATATTAGTATTTGAAAAGATCGATGATATTTCAAATTTTTGTGCTTTCTGCCCGTTTCTAATTCTAGTAATCATATCTGCTAATGTGTCACTCATAATTTTACCAACTAGCCTTTGTTAAACCTGGAATTTGTCCTTTACCAGCTAGATCCCTAATGGCTATTCTTGATAAACCAAACTTACTGTAAACACCTCTAGGTCTACCAGAAAAAAAACATCTATTTCTAAATCTATTTTTTGAAGAGTTTCTTGGCATTGAATCCATTTTAATTTGTGCTTTAATTCTATCTTCAAAAGGTACTTTCTTGTCCATAAGTGTTTTTTTAATCAAGTCACGTTTATTCTTTAAACGGTTAATAAGTTTCTCTCTATTTAGATTTTTTTGTATTGCGCTTTGTTTTGCCATGTTAATTGTAAAAAGGGAAATTCATTAATTTTAATAATTCATATCCCTGTATATCATCCTTTGCTGAAGTTGCGATAGTGATATCAAATCCAAAAATGTTTTCAACATTTTCGACACTAATTTCCGGAAAAATTATGTGATCTTTAATACCGATTGTTATATTCCCTCTTCCATCAAATGATTTTCTAGAGAAACCTCTGAAATCTTTAATTCGGGGCATTGCTATGTTTACTAGTCTGTCATAAAACTCTCTCATTTTTTCTTTTCTAAGAGTAACTGTTAGTCCTACTGGCATACCTTCTCTAATCTTAAAAGAAGCAATTGCTTTTTTTGCATTCTTAACAACTGGCATCTGACCTGATAGTAATGACATATCTTTCTTAATTTTTTCAATAGCTTTGTTATCTTCTTTTTGTTTACCAATACCAGCATTTATAACAATCTTTTTAATCTTTGGTAGTGCAAGCACATGAGGTATGCTTAAATTTTTAGATAATTGTTCTTTAACATCAAACATTTCTTGAATAGAAGTCATTAGTAATTTTCTCCATTGCTTTTTAATATTCTAACTTTTTTACCGTCAACAATTTTAAAACCAACTTTACTATGTTTTTTATTTTTAGCATCATAAGCAAGGATATTGGAAATATGAATAGGCATATCCTTATTTACTATACCACCTTTTGAGTCCTGAGATGGTTTTTGATGTTTTTTTGACACATTAATACCAGAGATGATAACTTTATCGGCATCATTAATAACTTGTGATATTTTTCCAACTTTTCCCTTATCTTTACCTGTTCTAACAATAACTTCGTCACCTTTTTTGTATTTTTTAATCATAGCTATAATACCTCCGGTGCCAAACTAACGATTTTCATCATATTTTTTTTTCTTAATTCCCTGGTTACTGGGCCAAAAATTCTAGTACCAATTGGTTCATTAGATTTATCTAGAAGTACAGCTGAATTACTGTCAAACTTAATTGAAGATCCATCTTCTCTAATAAGTGGTTTTTTTGTTCTAACTATAACTGCACGTTGAACTTCTCCTTTTTTAACTTTTGATCTAGGTATAGCATCTTTAATTGATACTATTATTATATCTCCAATTCTTGCATAACGTCTCTTAGATCCACCAATAACTTTAATACACTGAATTAGTTTGGCTCCAGAATTATCTGCAACTAGTAATTGTGATTCAGTTTGAATCATATTAAGCCATTACCTCCCAAGATTTTCTTTTTGACAATGGTTTTGATTCTTTAATTTTAACATGGTCACCAACGGCAGAATTATTAGTTTCATCATGAGCAAGATATTTTTTTGATACTCTAATAATTTTTTTGTAGATGGGATGTGTAGTTTGTCTAGTGACAAGAACTGAAACAGTTTTATCACCAGATTTTTTTACGATCTTACCAGTAAGTATTCTTTTAGGCATTTTCTATATTTCCTTTTGTTAGTTGTGCTGCAATTTTTTTTCTAATTTTTTTAAATTGTGAAGTGTCAGTTAATTGTCCACTTTTTTTCATAATTTTAAGATTAAAAATTTCTTTTTTTAAATCACTAATCTCTTTATTATTTTTCATTGATAATTATCCATAGCTATAAAACTTGTTTTGATTGGAAGTTTGGCTGCAGCTAAAGCAAATGCCTCTTTAGCAAGTTGTTTATCAACGCCATCTACTTCGAACATTATTGTTCCTGGCTTAACACGAACAACCCATCTATCAATATTACCTTTACCTTTTCCCATTCTAACTTCAGCAGGTTTTGAAGTTACTGGAACGTCAGGGAATATTCTAATCCAAAGTCTTCCAGCTCTTTTAAGATATCTTGAAATAGTTCTCCTAGCGGCTTCAATCTGTCTAGATGTAATTCTTTCAGGTTCGAGAGCTTTTAGACCATAAAATCCGAATGTAAGCTCATAATTACCTTTTGCATGGCCATGTATTCTACCTTTAAATTGTTTTCTGTGTTTTGTATTTGCTGGCTGTAACATAATTTTTTAACTATCTTTTTTTTCCTCAGTTTTAATTGGTTTTGCAGAAGTTTTACTTTCACCTTTAAATAACCAAACCTTAATACCTATAATACCATAGGTAGTCAGAGCCCGAGCTGTTGCATAATCTATATCAGCCCTTAAGGTATGTAAAGGGACAGATCCATCTGAAAATTTTTCAGTTCTAGCTATTTCAGCTCCACCTAAGCGACCACCGCATACAATTTTAATACCTTTAGCGCCTAATTTAATCGCTGACATACCTGATCTTTTCATTGCTTTTCTAAAAGCTATTCTTTTTTCAAGTTGCTTAGCGATTGAGTCTGCCACAAGAGTAGCATCAATTTCAGGTTTTTTAATTTCCTTAATATCAAGTGAAACATTTTTAACAGAGAGTTTACCTATTCCATTTTTTAACTTCTCTATGTCAGCACCTTTTTTACCAATCAATACTCCAGGCTTAGATGTATGAATAATAATACGAAGATTATCAGCAGCTCTTTCTATATTAACAGAACTAATACCAGCAATAGCATAATTTTTTTCAATGTAAGATCTAATCGTGTGATCTTCTTTTAATAAAGTTGAATAATGTTTTTTTTCAAACCAAGTAGACTCCCAATATTTATTGATTCCCATTCTCATAGAAACTGGATTAACTTTTTGTCCCATTATGCTGACTCCTCTAATACTACAGTAACTCTAGAATAAGGTTTAATTATTTTATGTGCTCGACCCTTACTTTGTGGGTTGTATCTTTTTAATCTGATACTTTTACCTACATAAACTTCTTTAACTACCAATTTGTCAATATCAAGATTGTTATTATTTTCAGCGTTAGCCACTGCTGAATTTAGTGTTTTTAAAACTTCTGAACTAACTCTTTTTTGAGAAAATTTAAGTATATTAATTGCATCTGAAATTTTCTTTTTTCTAATATCTTTTACAATTAAATTTACTTTTTGTGGACTAGATCTAATCATTTTATGAATTGCTTTGACTTCCTTGTTGATCATTTAGAAACTGCCTTTTTATTACCAGCATGACCTTTAAATACCCTAGTTGGAGAAAACTCACCTAATTTATGCCCTACCATGTCCTCAGATATATAAACTGGTATAAATGTTTTACCATTATAAACAGCAACCGTAACACCAACGAAATCAGGTATTATAGTTGACCTTCTAGACCAAGTTTTAATTTGACCTTTAGCATCGGTTTCTTTTGCTTTTTTAATTTTTTTATAAAGAGTTATATCGAAATAAGGCCCTTTCCAAACAGATCTAGTCATTATTTTTTAGTGCCTTTCGATATTATAAATTTATTGGATCTTTTGTTAGTTCTAGTTTTTTTACCTTTAGTTTTTAAGCCCCAAGGAGAAGTAGGATGTCTACCACCAGATGTTCTTCCCTCACCACCACCATGTGGATGATCAACAGGATTCATAGCTACACCTCTAACAGTCGGCTTAATTCCAAGATGTCTTTTTATACCCGCTTTACCAATTTTCTTATTTTTATTATCAGAATTAGAAACTACACCAACTGTAGCCATACATTCTCCACTAATTAATCTAGTTTCTTTAGAAGTTAATTTTACAATTATGTATGCTTCATTAACACCAAGCACTTGAGCAAATGTTCCAGCAGATCTACATAATTTAGCGCCTGCGCCTGGCTTTAGTTCAATATTGTGTACGGATGTACCAGCAGCAATATTTTTAAGTTTCATGGAATTACCAATTTTTATATCAGTTTTTTCAGAGGATATGATCGTATCACCTACTTTAAGATCAGTTGGTGCAATAATATATTCTTTTGGTTTATCATCATAAGATATTAATGCGATAAAAGCTGTTCTATTTGGATCATACTCTAATCTTTCTACGGTTCCTAAAACGTCCATTGTATTTCTTTTAAAATTAATAATTCTATATTTTTTCTTAGCACCACCAGATCTGTGTCTGATAGTTATTTTACCAGTATTATTTCTTCCAGCACTTGGTTGTTGCGAGACAGCCAATGTTTTTTCAGGTCTACCTCTAAAAAGATTTTTTTTATCAACTTTAACAGTTTTTCTTAATGAGGGAGTTGTTGGTTTAAAAGATATTAGACTCATTTTTACTTAACAGAAGCTCCTAAGTCAATTGTGTTACCCTGTTTTAAGGTAACGGTAATGCGTTTTGTTTCATTTCTCATACCGCGAACCCCTTTGAATACTTTAGGCTTACTTTTTGTTCTTAGTACATTAAGCTTTTCAACTTTAACTTTATATAGCTGCTCAACAATTACTTTTAAATCTTTCTTTGTAGCCTTCATATCGACCTCAAAAACATATTTATTGAATTGAGCATTAGCAGTGGACTTTTCTGTTATAACAGGTCGTTTAATTTGATTTAAATTACTCATTTAACAATTCCGTTTAAATGTTTTGTAAAGAGTTCAGAGTTTTTTGATAAAAATAAAGCCTCATGCTTTAAAGCTTTAAAAACTGAATAAGTTGAGTCAGACATAAAGCTAATATTTTTATAGTTATTGAACTTCTTTATTACATCAACGTCTTTTGTACTTTTGAATACAAAAATAATTGATTTATGATTTATTGACTTTAATGATTTTGAAAAGTTTTCAACGCTAACTTCATCTTCATTAAAGATATAAAGATTATTGTTTTCAATTTTGGTTATTAGTGAAGATACTTTTGAAAGTGTTTTGGTTTTTTTATTAATTTTGAAACTAACTTGATGAAACTTAGGTCCAAAAGCTTTTCCACCACCTCTTCTACTTCCATTTTTACCACTACCTGCTCTTGAACTACCTGTACCTTTTTGTTTAAAGAGTTTTTTTGTAGATCCAGCTATTTCAGATCTATCCTTGGAATGATTATTACCTTGTTTGTGTGATTGAACTTTATTAATAGCAAGGCTAATCACCTTAGACGAAGGCTGAGTGAATTCTGGAATAACAGAAAGCTTGGTTTCTTTTATTGAAGAATCAGTAAAATTAATTTCTTTTATCATTATTTATAAACTCTCACTATTGTACTTCTTTTTCCCGGTACAGAGCCTTTTAAAAATAATAAACTGTTATCTTCGTCAATTTTTAAAACTTCTAAATTTTTTTGAGTCACAACTTCAGCTCCAAGATGACCGGCCATTTTTTTTCCTTTGAAAACTCTACCTGGATTATGATTTTGACAAGTACCACCAGAAGATCGATGTGAAATAGATACACCATGGGAAGCTCTTAGACCTCCAAAATTATGTCTTTTCATAACACCAGCAAATCCTTTACCCGTAGATTTTGACTGAACGATAACTTTATCACCTATTTCAAAGTCAACTTTTAATTCTGAACCGATTTCTAATAAATTTTCTTCAACTTCTAATCTTTCTTCTTTTAGATGTTTTTTTGGATCTATATTTTTTTTAATAAAATCTTGCTGTTGTGGTTTGTTAAGTTTTTTAGGCTTAAGAAATCCTATAATATTGGCGATGTAACCGTCTTTATCATTTGTTCTATTTCCAACCACAGTACAACCCTTATAATCAAGAACGGTAGCACAAACCCTCTTGCCATTTGAGTCAAGAAAAGATGTTTGCCCTAATTTTTTTCCTAAAATCATCATTATTTTTTAATTTTAATATCTACATTTACGCCAGAAGCTAAATCTAGTTTCATTAGTGCGTCAACAGTTTGTGGTGTTGGTTCAATTATATCCATCATTCTAATGTGAGTTCTTATTTCAAACTGTTCTCTACTTTTTTTATCTACATGAGGGGATTTATTAACTGTAACTCTTTCTATTCTTGAAGGCATGGGAATTGGACCAATAACTTTAGCACCAGTTCTTTTAGCAGTTTGCATAATATCAACAGAACTTCTATCTAAAATTTTATGATCGAAAGATTTGAGCCTTATTCTTATATTTTGATTTATCATTTATGCTAACTTTGATTTAATTTCTTCTTCCACATTAGAGGGAACAACTTCATAATGAGAAAATAACATTGTATAACTAGCTCTACCTTGACTCATGGAACGTAGATTATTAACATAACCAAACATATTAGCAAGAGGTACTGTTGATGAGATAACTTTTGCGTTACCTCTGTCTTCCATCTTTTCAATTTGCCCCCTTCTAGAATTTAAATCTCCAATTATATCGCCCATATACTCTTCTGCAGTCACAACCTCAACTTTCATAACAGGTTCTAAGAGTTTTGGATTAGCTTTTTTCATAGCGTCTCTAAATGCAGCTCTTGAAGCAATTTCAAATGCTAAAACAGATGAGTCAACATCGTGAAATGCTCCATCATATACTTCAGCTTCAAAATCAATAACATTATATCCTGCTATTACACCATTTTGACATGCTTGCTTAATTCCTTTTTCAACACCTGGAATATATTCTCTAGGTATATTTCCTCCTACAACAGTATTTGTGAATTTAAATCCAGACATTCTCTCAGTTGGTTTAAATTTAATTTTTACTCTTGCAAATTGTCCAGCACCACCAGATTGTTTTTTGTGAGTGTAATCTACATCAACTTCTTTTGTCATAGTCTCACGATATGCTACTTGCGGTGCACCAACATCTGCTTCCACTTTAAATTCTCTTTTCATTCTATCTACAAGAATTTCTAAATGTAGCTCACCCATACCTTTTATTAAAGTTTGACCAGACTCCTCGTCTGTAGCTACTCTAAAGCTAGGGTCTTCTTGTGCTAATCTATTTAAAGCTTGCCCCATTTTTTCATAGTCAGCTTTTGTTTTAGGCTCAACAGCAACTTCAATGACTGGTTCAGGGAATTCCATTTTTTCCAAAACAACAACGTTTGATGGGTCACAAATAGTATTACCAGTAGTAACATTCTTCAAACCTACAAGAGCTACAATATCTCCTGCTTTTGCTTCCTTAATTTCTTCTCTTGTATTTGAGTGCATTAATAACATTCTTCCAATTCGTTCTTTTTGATTTTTTGATGAATTTAATATTGTTGCACCGGCAGATAATGTTCCTGTATAAATTCTAGCAAAAACGAGCTGTCCGACAAAAGGATCTGTAGCAATTTTAAAAGCCAATGCAGAAAAAGGCTCTTCAGGTGTGTTAGGTATTTGTACCATCTCTTCTGCTCCATCTTTTATACCTTCAACAAAACCGATATCTTTCGGTGATGGAAGATAATCAATCACAGCATCTAATAAGGGTTGGACACCTTTATTTTTAAAAGCGGTACCACAAAGAACTGGGACAAATTTAAATTCTATTGTTCCTTTTCTTATACATTTTTTAAGTACTTCCTCTGAAATTTCTTTTCCATCTAAATAATCTTCCATTGCTTGATCATCTGCTTCAACTGCCATCTCTATCATTTTTTCTCTTTTTAATTTAGCTTCATCAAGCATATCAGGGCTAATATCAACAATATCAAAGGACGCTCCTAAACTATCATCTTTCCATATAATTGACTTAAACTTAACAAGATCAACAACACCAACAAAATCAGCTTCTTTGCCAATTGGCATCTGAATTACTAATGGATTAGCACCCAATCTGTCAATTATTGTTTGAACGTTCATATCGAAATCTGCACCCATTCTATCCATTTTATTACAGAAACAAATTCTAGGGACTTTATATCTATCTGCTTGTCTCCAAACAGTTTCGGATTGAGGTTCAACACCAGCCACTCCGTCAAAGCAACAAACAGCACCATCTAAAACTCTTAGAGAACGTTCAACTTCAATCGTAAAATCAACATGGCCAGGAGTATCAATAATATTAATTCTGTGATCATTCCAAAAACATGTAGTAGCAGCTGAGGTAATAGTTATACCTCTTTCTTGTTCTTGCTCCATCCAATCCATTGTTGCAGCACCATCATGCACTTCACCTATTTTATGAGACTTACCAGTGTAATATAAAATTCTTTCAGTGGTTGTTGTTTTTCCGGCATCAATGTGTGCCATAATGCCAATATTTCTATAATTACTTAAATCCATCTCTACCACCTATAATGAGCGAATGCTCTATTAGCCTCGGCCATTTTATGAACATCTTCTTTTTTTTTGACTGAGTTTCCTTTATTCTCAAAAGCGTCAATCAATTCGTTTGCTAATCTTTCACGTTGAGTTTTTTCATTTCTTTTTCTTGAATTTGTTGCAATCCATTTAAAAGCTAGAGCTTGAGATCTAGTGCTTCTTACTTCCATTGGTACTTGATAAGTGGCACCACCAACTCTTCTAGACTTTACTTCAACGGATGGTTTAACGTTGTTTACACATTTTTGAAAGTAGTCTAAAGGGTCTTCTTCATTAGACTTTTCTTTAATGATATCGAGTGCTCCATAAACGATTTTTTGAGCGACAGTTTTTTTGCCACCTTCCATAATTTCGTTAATAAATTTATTTAAAACTTTACTGTTATATACCGGATCAGGTAAAATTTCTCTTTTAACTGCTGCTCTTCTTCTGGACATTTTTTAAATTTTAACCCTTCGGTCTCTTAGCGCCATACTTAGATCTTCTTTGTCTTCTTTTTTCCAAGCCTTGTGTGTCTAATGTTCCTCTTACGATATGATAACGAACACCAGGAAGATCTTTAACTCTACCGCCTCTTATTAGAACAACTGAATGTTCTTGTAAATTATGACCTTCACCTGGGATATAACTAGTGACTTCTTGGCCATAAGTTAGTTTAACTCTCGCGACTTTCCTAAGCGCAGAGTTAGGTTTTTTTGGAGTTGTTGTGTAAACTCTAAGGCAAACACCTCTTTTTTGAGGACAAGATTTAAGAGCTGGAACCTTATTTCTTTTAAGGACTTTAGCACGAGGCTTACGAATTAATTGGTTTATCGTTGGCATTGTGCGCAGAATATATGGTTTGATGTTAATATAGTCAACATTTAATTAGCAATTTCCTGAGGTATTTCTTTATTATCCTCTTTCTCTTGTTCCATTGCTTTAAGTATCTCAATATCTCTTAATTTTGCTTGTTTTCTTTGATCTCTTATAACATTTCCTGTTCCTGCAGGTATTAATTTACCAACTATTACATTTTCTTTGAGGCCGACAAGTTTATCAACTTTTCCATTAATTGCAGCTTCTGTGAGAACTCTTGTAGTTTCTTGGAATGATGCTGCAGAAATAAATGAATTAGTTTGAAGACTTGCCTTTGTGATACCTAAAACAAGCATTTTATAAGTAATTTCCTTTTTATCTTCAGATTTTAGTTGCTCATTTTTAACAAGAACATCAGATTTATCCATGACGTCACCAATAGGCAAACCACTATCGCCAGCATCAATTAATTCTACTTTTTGAAGCATTTGCTTAGTAATGCACTCAATGTGCTTGTCATCAATAAGAACACCTTGAAGTCTGTAAACTTTTTGGACTTCTCTAACCATGTATTCTGCTAAAGCCTCTACACCAAGTATATTAAGTATATCTGATGGAGCTGGGGTGCCATCTACTAGCATGTCACCCTTATTCACCTCATCACCTTCATTAAAATACACATAAGTACCTTTAGGGATTAAATATTCTACTGGTTCTTTCGATTCATCACTTGGTACAATAATAATTCTTTTTTTGCTTTTAATATCTTTACCAAATTCAATTGTTCCACTTATTTCAGCTAGAACGGCAGGATTTTTTGGTTTTCTTGATTCAAAAATATCTGCAACTCTAGGTAAACCACCTGTAATATCTTTAGTTTTAGATGATGCTCTTGGTATTCTTGCAATAATATCACCTGCGTTTACAGATTTACCTTTTTCTATATTAAGTATAACACCCACACTTAAGTTATATGAAGCACCTAACTTAGAGCCTTTAACGCTCATTACTTCGCCAGAGTCGTCAGTAATAATAAGCTGAGGTTTAAGGTCTGCTTTTCCTTGGAAGCTTTTCCAATCAATAATGACTTTAGAAGATATACCAGTGGTTTCATCAAATTTCTCAACAAAAGAGACACCTTCAACTAGATCTAAAAAGTCTAATTTACCTGAGGCTTCAGCAATAACAGGTACAGTGTAAGGATCCCATTCAAGTAACAGATCGCTTAATTTAACATCCTGTTTGTCTTTAACAAGAATAGTTGAGCCATAGGGAGCTCTAAAGGTTGCAGATAAATTTTTATTAATATCATAAATATTAATTTCAGTTGTTCTATTAACCACAATTTCATTTCCGGAAGAATTTGTTACAGATCTTAGATTTTTAATTTCCACTTTTCCATCTGTAGAGGATTCAAAAGTTGACTTTTCAACTGAAGAACTAGCTACACCGCCAACGTGGAAGGTTCTCATAGTAAGTTGCGTACCTGGTTCACCAATTGACTGAGCCGCAATTATTCCTACAGCTTCTCCAACATTTACGTGTTGACCTTTAGCTAAATCTCTTCCGTAGCATTTTGCACACATTCCATGAGTGTTTGCACAAGTTATAGGAGAGAAAATTTTCACTTGTGTGATATTTTCTTTTTCTAGTATTTCAATTTCTTTATAAGAAATATAAGTGTTCTTCTCCATGATTACAGTTCCATCTTTAGATTGAACATCAGCCGAAAGATTTCTACCAAAAACTCTCTCAACTAAAGGAATAGCTAATTCACCAGATTCATAAATAGCATCAACGGTTAAACCATTAACCCCGCCACAGTCTTTTTTAGTAATAGTTAAGTCTTGAGCTACATCAACAAGCCTTCTAGTTAAATATCCAGAACTAGCAGTTTTAAGAGCAGTATCTGCTAAACCTTTTCTGGCTCCGTGAGTAGAATTAAAGTATTCAAGCACAGAAAGACCTTCTTTAAAATTTGAAGTAATTGGATTTTCAATAATTTCGCCTGAAGGTCTTGCCATTAATCCCCTCATACCTGCTAATTGTCTAAGCTGAGTTTCAGAACCCCTAGCACCAGAGTCTGCCATAATATAAAGAGAATTAATTTGACCCTCACTATTCATAACAGATTTCATCATAGCCTTAGAAACATTTTCAGTTGTTTGTGACCATAAATTTACAACTTTATTATATTTTTCTCTTTCAGTAATTAATCCCTCTTGATAATGACTTTCAAGGGTAGCAACATTTTTTTGAGTGTTTGAAATTAGGGTTTGTTTTTCTTCTGGAATAATTAAATCATCTTTTCCAAAAGAAATTCCTGCTTTTGCAGCATATTTAAATCCTATGCCCATAATTTGATCAACAAATATACAAGTCGCTTTTTGACCAGTAAATCTATAGACGTTGTCTAGAAGATTACTAATCCTTTTTTTTGTTAATATTTCATTAACGTTATCAAAAGATAAATTTTTGTTTTCTGGTAGTGTTTTGAAAAGAATCACTCTGCCAGCAGATGTTTTAAACTTTTTATCTTCGAATATTTCTGTTTCTTTGTTGTAAGTTTTAGTTCTATAGATAATACAAGTATGAAGATCAATAGTTTTATTTTCTAAAGCAACTTCAACTTCACCAATGTGGGAGAAATATTTCTTTGGCTCTTCATTCTCATTCATAACTGAAAGATAATAAATACCCAAGACAATATCTTGACTTGGAACAATAATAGGCTTTCCACTTGAAGGTGATAAAATATTATTAGTACTCATCATTAAAACTCTTGCTTCAAGTTGAGACTCAAGACTTAAAGGAATATGAACTGCCATTTGATCACCATCAAAGTCAGCATTGAATGCTGTACATACTAATGGGTGTAATTGGATAGCTTTACCTTCGATTAAAATTGGTTCAAATGCTTGTATTCCTAACCTATGAAGAGTGGGCGCTCTATTTAATAGTATTGGGTGTTCTCGGATAACTTCATCTAATATATCCCAAACCTCCGGTCTTTCAGTTTCAACCATTTTTCTTGCAGATTTAAGGGTTGAGGCAAAGCCGTATGATTCTAATTTATTGTAAATAAAAGGCTTAAATAATTCTAAAGCCATTTTTTTTGGCAAACCACATTGATGGAGTTTTAATTCAGGACCAACAACAATTACAGATCTTCCAGAATAATCGACTCTCTTACCTAATAAGTTTTGTCTAAATCTTCCTTGTTTACCTTTCAACATTTCAGATAAAGATTTAAGAGGTCTTTTGTTAGTGCTGGTTATGACTCTCCCCCTTCTACCATTGTCAAATAAAGCGTCAACAGACTCTTGAAGCATTCTTTTTTCATTTCTGACAATAATATCAGGAGCTCTTAAGTCTAAGAGTCTTTTTAATCTATTATTTCTATTTATAACTCTTCGGTATAAGTCATTGAGATCAGAAGTAGCGAATCTTCCACCTTCTAAGGGAACTAAAGGTCTTAGTTCTGGTGGAATAACAGGTAAAACTTTTAATATCATCCATTCAGGTTTGATATTAGACCTCTTAAAACCTTCTAATACTTTTGATCTTTTTAAAATTTTTTTCTTTTTAGTTTCTGATGAAGTAGCTTCGCTGTCTTCTTTTAATTTTTGGATTTCTTCCTCTAAGTTCAATGAAGATAAAATATCGTAAACCGCTTCAGCTCCAATACCATGTTTAAAAGAGTCTTCTCCATACATTTCAATAGCTTCTTCTAACTCTTCATCATTAAGTAACTGCTTAGACTCTAATCCAGACATTAAAGGATCAATTACAATATGACTTTCAAAATATAAAACTTTTTCTAAACTTTTTAGTGTAATATCAAGAGCTAATCCAATTCTACTAGGTAGAGATTTTAAAAACCATATATGAGCAACAGGGGCAGCTAATTCAATATGAGCCATTCGTTCTCTTCGAACTTTAGAAAGAGTAACTTCAACACCACATTTTTCGCATGTAATGCCTTTAAATTTCATTCTTTTATATTTGCCACATAAACATTCGTAATCTTTTGTAGGGCCAAAAATTCTAGCACAAAACAATCCTTCTCTTTCAGGCTTGAAAGTTCTGTAATTAATTGTTTCAGGTTTTTTAATTTCACCGAAAGACCATGATCTTATTTGTTCAGGACTGGATACAGAAATTTTTATCTGATCAAAATTCACAGTTTCAACATTATTTTTAAATAAATTGGTAAGATCTTTCATGATTAAATTTTCTCCATATTATTATTACTTGGGTCAGTTTCTATTAGCTCAACATTAAGCCCTAATGACTTTAATTCTTTAACAAGAACGTGAAAGGATTCCGGTATCCCACTCTCAAAGTTATAGTCACCACGTATCAGAGCCTCATAAACTTTAGTACGGCCAGCTACATCGTCAGACTTAATAGTAAGCATTTCTTGGAGTGTATTTGAGGCACCATAGGCTTCTAACGCCCATACTTCCATTTCTCCAAATCTTTGACCACCAAATTGAGCTTTTCCTCCTAATGGCTGTTGAGTTACTAAACTATATGGCCCAATAGATCTGGCATGGATTTTATCATCAATTAAATGATGAAGTTTTAGGACATATTTAAATCCAACAGTTACTTTTCTTTCAAATCGATCTCCAGATCTCCCGTCGTATAAGTAAACTTGCCCACTGTTATCAAATCCAGCTTTATCTAAAAGAGCAGTAATTTCGTTAGCGTTTGTTCCGTCAAATACAGGAGTAGCAAACGTTACACCTTTTTTAAGATTAGTAGCTAACTCAACAATATGATCATCATTCATCTCTGAAATAGCCTTAGTTGAATTTGGATTTTTTTCATAAAATTCAGCAATAGAGTTTTTAAGAGCCGCAACATTACCTTCTTTATTAGCCATATCTAAACTTTTTGATATCTGCTTACCTAACCCATATGCAGCCCAACCTAAGTGGGTTTCAAGTATTTGACCAATGTTCATTCTACTTGGAACACCTAATGGATTTAATAATATATCTACTGGAGTTCCATCTTCTAAGAATGGCATATCTTCTACAGGTACAATTTTTGAAACGACACCTTTGTTACCATGTCTTCCGGCCATTTTATCTCCGGTTTGCAATCTTCTCTTAACAGCAACAAAAACTTTAACAACTTTTAGAACACCTGGTAATAAGTCATCTCCACTTTGGATTTTTTCAATTTTGTTTTGGAAACGTTTATCAAGAAGAATAATTGCGTCATTATAAATTTTCTTTTGAGAACTAAAAGTTTCCATGGTCTGTTGGTCATCAGTAGAGATGGTCTCTAAAAATTCAACATTTTTATTCTTTAATAATTCCTCATCAATCTTTGTGGCTTTTTGCAAACCATCAATTTCAATGTTAGAAATTTTATTCTTAAATATACTAATTAGATTTTGCTTGTAATTGTTTTCGAGAATTTCTTTTTCATCATCCCTATCTTTTGCTAGACGATCAATTTCTACTCTCTCAATAGCAATAGTTCTTTCATCCTTATCAACACCTCTTCTAACAAGGACTTGAACATCAACAACAACACCAGAATAACCAGTAGGTAATCTTAAAGATGTATCTTTAACATCAGCAGCTTTTTCTGAGAAAATAGCTCTTAATAATTTTTCTTCTGGAGTAATAGGTGAGTCACCTTTTGGGGAAACTTTTCCAACAAGTATATCGCCGTGCTTAACTTCAGAGCCTATATAAACGATACCAGCTTCATCAAGATTAGTAATACTTTCGTCTCCAACATTAGGCATATCTCTTGTTATTTCTTCGGGGCCTAATTTTGTATCTCTACATAAAACTTCAAATTCTTCTATATGAATTGATGTAAACTTATCGCCCTGCACTACGTTTTCGGACATAATAATTGAATCTTCAAAGTTGTAACCATTCCAAGGCATAAAACCAACGAGTAGATTTTTACCTAGCGCTAATTCTCCTAAATCAGTACAAGGTCCGTCTGCAATAATATCGCCTCTACTGACGTAGTCACCAATCTTAACAATTGGTTTTTGGTTTATAGCAGTACTTTGATTTGATCTTTGAAATTTCTTAAGATTGTAAATATCAACACCACTTTTATCTTTACTAATATTTTTTGAATCTGATCGAATAACTATCCTAGAAGAGTCAACCTGATAAACATAACCATTATTTTTTGCTACTACTACAGCACCGCTGTCTCTTGCAACTTTAGATTCAAATCCAGTTCCGACTAAGGGGGCCTCATTTCTCATCAAAGGAACAGCCTGTCTCATCATGTTTGAACCCATTAAAGCTCTATTTGCATCATCATTTTCTAAAAATGGAATTAGTGAAGCCGCAACTGAAACTAGTTGTTGTGGATTGACGTCCATAAAGTCTATTTCAGTTGGGTTGCAGAAAATAAAGTCACCTTTTCTTCTACAGCTAACTAATTCTTCAATAAACATTCCATCGCTATCTAAAGGACTATTAGCTTGAGCTATAGTATAATTTTCTTCTTCATCCGCATTTAGATAAATAACATCTTTTGTTACTAATTCTTTATCAATTTTTCTATAAGGTGTTTCAATAAAACCATAACGATTAATTCTGGCGTATGAAGATAGACTATTGATCAAACCAATGTTCGAACCTTCAGGGGTTTCAATAGGGCAAATTCTTCCGTAATGAGTTGTGTGTACATCACGCACTTCAAATCCAGCTCTCTCTCTCGTTAGACCGCCGGGGCCTAATGCAGATATTCTTCTTTTATGGGTAATTTCGCTAAGCGGGTTAGTTTGATCCATAAATTGACTTAACTGACTTGAGCCAGTGAACTCTTTTAATACTGTTTGAATTGGTTTTGAATTAACTAGATCTTGAGGCATGATGGATTCTATATCAACACTTACCATTTTTTCTCTAATCGCTCTTTCCATTCTAACTAAACCAATTCTGTATTGATTCTCAATTAATTCTCCAACAGATCTAACTCTTCGATTTCCTAAATGATCAATATCGTCTTTACCAATATTGTTAGTCTTCATGTCAAATAATCTTTTAGCGACAGAAAGAATATCTGTTTTATTTAAAACTCTGTGTTTGTGGTTTTTATCTAAATTTAGATAAGTATTAATTTTTACCCTACCCACCTCTGACAAATCATATCTATCTTCATTAAAAAACATATTTTGAAATAAATAATTACTAGCTTCTAATGTTGGTGGTTCGCCTGGTCTTAAAATTTTAAATATATCGAATAAAGACTCTTCTCTAGAATGATTTTTATCAGCAACTAATGAATTGATGATACCAAGATTACCTGCGGCTTGACTAGCATTAATAATTGAAAATTCACTAATAGATAACTCATTAAACCTCAAAAATAACTCTTCATTTAAAATAGTGCCAGCTTCAGCATAGACCAAACCAGTATCAATATTAATAATATCTTTTGAAAGATAAAAGCCTTCTAATTCTTCTTCAGTGAATAAAAATTTTGAAATATTTTTTTCATTTATTTCGTTTAGTAATTTAAGGGAAAGTTTAACATCTTTATAGGCTAATACTTCTTTATTGCTTGGATCAACCAAGTTGAAAGGTAAATTTTTATATTTAAAATTATCTAGGTTTAAGTTAACCAACCAGCCATCTTTATTTTTTTTAAATTTATATGAGTCATAAAAAAATGTCAGAATTTCTTCACTGGACATGCCAGATATTTTATAAATATCAGGATCTACTTTATTAAGAGCGCACTCTTCAAGATATTTTTCTGAGGCTTTAGAGGGAAGGGATTGAAAAATTGTAGTAGAAATCATTTTCTTTTTCCTATCAATTCTAAAGAACATGTTGTCTTTATGGTCAAATTCAAAATCTAACCAAGAACCTCTGTAAGGTATAATTCTAGCATTATACAATGTCTTACCACTAGCATGAGTTTTACCTTCATCGTGATCAAAGAACACACCTGGAGATCTGTGTAGTTGACTTACGACAACTCTTTCTGTTCCATTAACAACAAAAGTACCATTATTTGTCATTAAAGGTAAATCACCTAAATAGACAATTTGCTCTTTTATATCTCTTAAAGTCTTCTCTTCAGTTTCTTCATTAATATCCCATATAATTAAACGGAATGTGACCATCAAAGATGCAGAAAAAGTGAGACCTTTTCTTCTACATTCATCAACATCATATTTAGGATTATCTAGGTAATAATCTATATAATGTAACTCTGATTTGCCGGCATAATCCTTAATAGGAAAAACAGAACTAAATACTTCCTGAAGACCGGTGTTAGATCTTTCTTCAGAAATTTTTCCTAATTGTAAGAGTTTATCGTAAGATATTTTTTGAATATCTACTAAATTAGGAATATTTATAGTTTTTTCGATCTTTCCGAACGAATATCTAATTCTTTTCTTTTCAGTGAAACTGAGTGACATATGCGCTATAGAACCTGGACTACTTAAGTTCTACTTTTGCACCAGCTGCTTCAAGCTGTTTTTTTAATGCCTCTGCCTCATCTTTTTTTGCGCCCTCTTTAATTACTTTTGGAGCTGCCTCTACCATATCTTTAGCTTCTTTTAAACCAAGACCCGTAATAGCTCTAACTTCCTTAATTACATTAATTTTTTGATCGCCTGCTGCTGCAAGAACAACATCAAATGCATCCTTTTCTTCTGCTGCTTCTGCTGCAGGAGCTGCTGCTGCTGCTGCTACTGGAGCTGCTGCTGATACACCCCATTTTTCTTCTAAAAGCTTGGATAACTCCGCAGCTTCTATTACTGTTAAAGTCGATAAATCGTCAACTATTTTATTTAAATCTGCCATTTGTCTCTCCCTAGTTAGTCTTTTTTGTTGTTTAAAATTGATATAATATCCTGATCTGGTCTTAGTAATACACGAACCAGTTTAGATGCAGGAGCACTAATCAACCCAACTATTTTTCCTCTGATCTCATCTAGAGAAGGTAAAGTTGCAACCTTTGCTATATCATCTTTTGAATATAGTGTTTTATCGAAAAAAGCTACCTCTGCAGATAGTTTTTTTGAATCTTTTTCAAATTTTCTACAAACTTTAGCTGTACCAACAGGATTATTTGTAAAAATTAATAATTTTTGCTGAGTTAAACTTTCAGCCATAGTTTTTTTATCCTCATTTTTTTCAAGGAATATTTTAACAATATTATTTTTAGATATTTTGGCCACACCTTCGTTAGCTCTTATTTCAGTTCTAAAACTAATCATATCTTTAACTGTCATAGCATTGAATGAGGCAACAAAAAGCCCAGAATATTTCTCAGAGAGAGTGTCTAGAGTTTCTAAGTATTCTTTTTTTTCTAATCTATTCATTATTAAAAACTCACCTTAATTCCAACACCCATTGAAGATGATATATAAACAGAGTTTACATAATTGCCCTTAACATTTGTTGGTTTGTTCTTTTTAACTTCCTCAACAAAACCAGAAATATTTTCAGACAACTTAGTATTATCAAAACTAATTCTACCAATAGAGGCATGAATTGTTCCTGCTTTATCATTCTTATAAGCCACCAAGCCCTTATTAATATTTGTTATTGTGGTCTTTACGTCGTTTGTTACTGTACCAGTCTTTGGGTTAGGCATCATTCCTTTTGGGCCTAAAATTTTTGCAATTTTACTTACTACTGACATCATGTCGGGAGTAGCGATAATAACATCCACATCAATATTTTTTTCTAGTATTGAAACAAGGTCTTCTCCACCTACATGTTTAACACCTAAAGAAGATGCTTCTTCTGCATTTTTTCCTGATGCAAATACCGCTATTTCAACTTTTTTACCTAAACCATGAGGAGGCACAAAACTACCTCTTACATTTTGATCGGATTGCTTTGTATCAATTGATGTATTTAGTGCTATATCAACACTTTCATCAAATTTTACAAACTTAGTATCTTTAAGTATTTGAACACCCTCATCAATGGTATAAGTTTTTTCAAAATTTATACCTTCAACTTGTTTTTTTTTATTTTTAGATAATTTCATTTGTTATACGACTTCCATTCCCATTGATCTAGCTGAACCCATAATGATTTTGGAAGCTTCATCAATGTCATATGCGTTAAGATCTTCTAATTTTTCTTTTGCGATTTCTCTAACTTGATTCATTGTAACTTTACCGAGAAGAGATTTACCTGGAGTACCGTTGCCTTTTTTTATATTTGCAGCTTTCTTCAAGTAAAAAGTTACTGGAGGTTTTTTTGTAATAAATTCAAATGTTCTATCTTTATATGCAGTAATTATAGTTGGTATCGGAGCACCTTTTTCTAATTTACTTGTGGCATCATTAAACTGTTTACAGAAGTCTTGTATATTTAAACCTTTTTGTCCTAAAGCAGGGCCTACAGGAGGTGCCGGGTTTGCACTACCAGCCGGGATTTGTAATTTGATATATCCTAGTATTTCTTTTGCCATAATAATTATCCCTTCACAACCTGTGAATAGTCCAATTCCAGAGGAGTTGGACGTCCGAAAATAGAGACAGACACTTTAAGCTTTTGTCTTGAACTGTCAACCTCTTCTATCACACCACTAAAGGATGCAAATGGGCCATCGGAAACTTTAATTTGCTCGCCGACCTCGTATTCGAATTTAGGTTTAGGACTCTCAGCCCCTTCAGTAATGTCTTGAAGTAATTTAGAAACTTCTCTTTCAGAAATAGCTAAAGGCTTATTTTTAACTCCTAAAAAATTACTAACTTTTGGTATATCTTTTACTAAATGCCATGTGTCATCATTCATTTGCATTTTAACTAATACGTAGCCTGGAAAAAATTTTTTCTCAGAGTTAATTCTAACTCCTCTTCTAACTTCAACCACTGCTTGAGTTGGAACAGACACCTCTATAATAGAGCTTTCAAGTTCTACTTTTTTTGCCTCATCCATAATTGCATCTGCAACTTTTTTTTCATAACCAGAGTGGCAATTTACTACATACCACTTGTGCTTTATGTCTAAAGAAACTTCCATTAACCTAAAACCGATCTAACTAATAAAGAAAAACTCTGATCAATAATCATTAAAATTATTGCAGCAATAGTTACAACGATAATTACAATACCAGCTGAAGTGAAAGTTTCTTTTTTTGAGGGCCATGTGACTTTAGAAACTTCTTGGCGAACTTCTCTTAAATATTTTGCTGGGTTAAATTTCATATTTATCCTTGTTGGCAGGAGTGGCAGGCATCGAACCCGCAACCTCCGGTTTTGGAGACCGGCGCTCTACCAGTTGAGCTACACTCCTTCATTAACTATTGCCGCAGATGACTATTCTAATATCTCTGAAACAACTCCAGAACCAACAGTTCTACCACCTTCACGAATAGCGAATCTTAGATTATTATCCATAGCTATCGGAGAAAGTAATTCCACTGTTAGAGTAACGTTATCACCAGGCATGACCATCTCAGTGCCCTCTGGCAAAGTGATAGATCCTGTTACGTCAGTTGTTCTGAAATAAAATTGAGGTCTATAATTAGCAAAGTAAGGTGTATGTCGTCCACCTTCTTCTTTACTTAGAGAATAAACTTCACATTTAAACTTCTTATGAGGTTTGATACTACCTGGCTTAGCTAAAACTTGGCCACGTTCAACTTCTTCTTTTTTTGTTCCTCTTAAAAGCACACCGACGTTATCTCCCGCTTCACCAGAGTCTAAAAGTTTTCTAAACATTTCAACACCTGTTGCAACAGTTTTTTGAGTATCTGAAATACCAATAATTTCGATCTCTTCGCCTGGCTTAATTACACCTTGTTCAATTCTTCCAGTAACAACTGTACCACGACCTGAGATTGAGAATACATCTTCAACAGGCATCAAGAATGGTTTATCTAACTCTCTTGGTGGTTGAGGTATAAATGTATCAACAGCTTCCATAAGTTTAAGAATTGAGTTTTTTCCAATTTCAACATCTCCATCTTCACATGCAGCTAAAGCTGAACCACGAATAATTGGAGTTGTATCTCCTGGAAATTCATACTTGTTTAAAAGATCTCTAATTTCTTCTTCAACTAAGTCGATTAATTCAGCATCGTCAACTTGATCAACTTTATTAAGATAAACAACAAGAGCGGGAACACCAACCTGTCTTGCTAAAAGAATATGTTCTCTTGTTTGAGGCATAGGTCCATCAGCAGCGTTAACAACAAGAATACCACCATCCATTTGTGCGGCACCTGTAATCATATTTTTTACATAGTCTGCGTGTCCAGGACAATCAACATGAGCATAGTGTCTGTTAGCAGTTGTGTACTCCACATGGGCTGTTGAGATAGTTATACCTCTAGCTTTTTCTTCAGGAGCTTTATCGATCTGATCGTAAGCTGTATAGTCAGCGCCACCTGATTCTGCCAGGACTTTAGTAATAGCAGCAGTTAAAGTAGTTTTACCATGATCGACGTGTCCGATCGTACCAATATTACAATGTGGTTTCGATCTATCAAATTTTTCTTTAGCCATTTTAAGTTGTTACCTCTTTTTTTTATTTATAGTTTTTTAATTTCGTTTCTTAGTTTTAGTTATATGTATTTTGGAGCGGGTGAAGGGAATCGAACCCTCATAGCCAGATTGGAAATCTGGAGCTTTACCACTAAGCTACACCCGCGGATTTTAAGCGGGTAACCACTACTTAATACATTCACAAAAATAAATCCCTGTGAGTTCGCTTAAAGTACTAATTTTTCTTATAAATTCAATAATAAACTCAAAAAAAGACAATAAAAATTGGTGGAGGGAGTAGGATTCGAACCTACGTACGCTTACGCGAACGGATTTACAGTCCGTCGCCTTTAACCACTCGGCCATCCCTCCGTGAAAGATTTCTTAAAACAAGGTAAATTAATAAATAATTGTCTTTGAAAGTCAATAGACATAAGCATAATCTACATTTTTAAATGTATATAATAGGACATAACCCATGTATGAGCTGTATAATTCATAATACTCATAAAATTAAGGCTATTTTTATAATCAAAGATAAGAAAGAAGACTATTTAAAAAGTATTTCAGCGATGAGTCTAAAAAATAAGGTTAATTTTATAAATAAATCAGATTTTTTAAGAATTCATAAGGATATAAGCTCAAATGATAGCATTATAATAGAAAGAGAAAACTTCTCTTCAAGTTCAATAGATGAATTAGCGCCCACTAATAAAGACAAATCGACCTTAATAATACTCGACCAATTAACTGATCAAAATAATATTGGTAATATTTTTAGAACTGCAGCTCTAACAAATGTATCTGGCATTATTATTCCAGAGCACTCCTCTGCAGGCATTACAACCTCAACTGCCAGCATATCAGCTGGAGCTATTGAACTTGTTAAATTTCATATTGCAAAAAATATTTCAAGAACAATTGAAATTTTAAAGAAAAAAAATTACTGGATTTATTCTTTAGACATGAAAGGTAAAGATATTTTAGATAGTAAATTTAAATTTGATAAAAGATCAGTAATTATTTTAGGAAATGAAGGTAAGGGAATTAGAAAGAATATTTTAGAAAATTCTGATTTTATAATTTCCCTCAAACAAAAAAAAATAATGCAATTAGATAGCTTTAATGCAGCCAATTCTATGGCTATAGCATTATATAATAATTACTTAAATAATTAATCAATAATAAATAAAACCTAACAAATCACAGATTCATTAAAAACTAGTCATTTGTTTCTTTTAGAAAATAGTTGACCTCTATTTGTGGATAGTTATAAATACCCCATATAAACAAGATTAGTTTATAGTTTAGTTTATGCCGCGTTAGCTCATTTGGTAGAGCAGTTGATTTGTAATCATCAGGTGGCCAGTTCGATCCCGGCACGCGGCACCATATTTTACTTATTTATTAATGACTTTAATTGATAAGTGAATTCCAATTATATAAAGTTTAAATATGAATGAAAACATAGATCAGTTTGGCAGAAGTAATAAAAGCCGTGGTGATGATAAAATTATAGATAATACAAATTTAGATCAATCAAAAAAAATTAAACAATCTTTAGCTGAAATAAAAGAACAATTAATACAAGAAAATTTTAAAATTCAGAGCAGTGAAAAAATACAAAGTAATAAACCTGAAAATATAGAAATTAATAGTTCCTCATTTAAAACTATTAAAGAGTTAGAAAATAAAATTAAATCTTTAGAATTTGATTTTCAAAGTAAAATTGATGAAAAATTAAATTCTATCGAAGATAAATTATCTAACCTAAGTCACTCTAAAATATCTCAAAATAAAGATCATCAAATAGATAAAATTGAAAATAATATTTTCGTTGAACTTAATAACCAGCTAAAGCCATTGACAAATACAGCGGTGCTTGTGATAAATAAAAAACAATCTAAAAAGATTAAAGTGCCGCTATTTAATAAATTTATTTATATGATATTTATTTTTTTATTTTTTTATTCATTAGCCGTGTTTATATCTTTAACAATTAATAGTGATATAAATTCATTAAAAATATTTGGTAAAGATTATCTTATAAAATTTTTAGAAATAATTGGCTATGTTTAACTATACAGCTTGTTGAATGGTAGGCTCTGTTTTAAAAACATTTGCTGCACTAAACTTAAATTCTGGAATTTTTCCGTATGGATCTAACTGAGGGTTAGTTAAAACGTTAGCAGCGGCTTCAGCAAAACAAAAAGGAATGAAGACCATACCTTCGGGTATCTCTTTGTCACTTCTCACTTTAATGACAATGGAACCTCTCTTAGTTTTTACTTGGACCTCTTCTCCAGCACTTATACTCATTCTTTTCATGTCCCAGCGGTTCATGCTCACGATTGCTTCAGGTTCTAAATGATCTAACACTGTAGCTCTTCTTGTCATAGAGCCAGTATGCCAATGCTCCAGAAGTCTTCCTGTAGTAAGAATTAAAGGAAATTCTTCATCAGGTAATTCTGCAGGGGGTATAAGTCTAGCCGGTACAATTTTACCTCTTCCGTTTGCAGTTGGAAAAGATTCCCTGAAAATGTACTCACTTCCTGAACTATCAGGAGCTTCACATGGGTATGTAATTGCATTTTCCTTATCTAATCTCTCCCAAGATATATTTTTAAGTGAATCCATTATTTGACACATTTCATTAAAGACATCACTTGGATGTAAATAACTCCAGTCTAAACCCATCCTTTGAGCTATTGCTTGTGTTATCCACCAGTCTTGTCTTGCGTCGCCAGGAGGTGGTACAACCTGCCTACCCATTTGAACGGTCCTATTAGTATTGGTGTAAGTTCCTGTTTTTTCAGCATGAGCTGAAGACGGTAAGATAACATCTGCGTGCCAAGCTGTTTCTGTTAAAAATATATCCTGTACAACCAAATGATCTAATTTAGCTAAAGCTTTTCTTGCGTGCTTTTGATCAGGATCAGACATGGCAGGATTTTCTCCCATAATGTACATAGCTTTAATTTGATCATTATGTATAGCGTTGATAATTTCAACAACAGTCAAACCTCTCTCAGGGTCCATTTCTTTATTCCAGAACTTTTCATATATATTTTGATTTTCTTTACCATCTACAACTTGATAATCTGGATACATCCATGGTATTAAACCTGCGTCTGAAGCACCTTGAACATTATTTTGACCACGTAGAGGATGAAGGCCTGTGCCTTCTCTTCCTATTTGGCCAGTAGTCAAAGCAAGAGCAATTAAACATCGTGCATTATCAGTTCCATGAACATGCTGAGAAACACCCATTCCCCAAAAAATTATTGATTTTTCTGAAGTCGCATAAAGTCTTGCTACATCTTTTAAGGTTTCTGCTTTAATTCCACAAACAGCTTCCATTTTTTCTGGTGAAAAATCTTTTATACTTTCTTTAAGTTGTTCAAAGCCTTCTGTTTGTCCTTGTACATATTGTTCATCATACAAACCCTCTTCAATAATTGTATGAAGCATAGCGTTTAACATAGCGACGTCAGTTCCTGCTTTGAATTGAAGATTATGTTCAGCATGCTTTGATAAACCTTGTTTTCTAGGATCCATAACAACAAGCTTAGCTCCTCTTTTTGCAGCTCTCTTTAAATATGTTGCTGCCACTGGATGATTTTCAGTTGGTCTAGCACCAATCACAATAATACAATCAGCTACAGTTGCTGCGTTGAAAGGTGCTGAAACAGCTCCAGATTTTACCCCTTCAAAAAGTGCTGCAACTGAAGATGCATGACAAAGCCTAGTACAATGATCAACATTATTAGAACCAAAACCTACTCTAACTAATTTTTGAAATAAATAAGCTTCCTCATTAGAACACTTAGCAGAGCCAAAACCAGCAAGACCTTTTGGTCCTTCTTCGTTAAATGTTTTGGTAAATCCATTAGCAGCTATATCAAGAGCATTTTCCCATGAAGTCTCTTCAAAATAATCATAAATATTTTTATCGTCTATATTTGCGTCCCATTTTTTCGGAGCTGTTTTTTTTCTAATCAGGGGTTTTGTTAGCCTTCCATCGTGATTAATGTAATCAAAACCAAATCTACCTTTAACACATAATCTGTTCTCATTAGCTGGACCATTTTTTCCATCAATATGAAGTATTTTATTATCTTTAACACTGACTTCTGTTTGACATCCTACTCCGCAGTAAGGGCAAACACTCTCAACTTTTTTATCTACCACTAAGTCGTTTCTTTTACCCTCTTTATCAACCAAGGTAGTTTCTAACAAGGCGCCAGTTGGGCAAGCCTGAACACATTCACCACAAGCAACACACGTGCTTTCTCCCATAGGGTCATCTAGATCAAAAATAACTTTAGCAGTAGAGCCTCTAAAAGCCATACCTATAACGTCATTAACTTGGACTTCTCTACAAGCACGAACACATAAACCACAGTTAATACAAGCATCAAGATTAACACTCATTGCAGTATGACTTTGATCTAATGTAATTTTTTCTTTAGAAGGAAATCTACTTTCAGTGACACCTAATTTATCTGACCATCTCCAAAATTTTGAGTCAGGATCTGGCGAGGAATCTTTTTTAGGTTGATCGGCAACTAGTAGCTCAAAAACCATGGATCTAGATTTTTTTGCTCTCTCTGAGTTTACTGTAATTTCCATTCCTTCTGTTGGTTTTCTTATGCATGATGCAGCTAATGTTCTTTCACCTTTAATCTCAACCATACAGGTTCTGCAATTACCATCAGACCTATATCCAGGTTCATCAGAGTGACAAAGGTGAGGTATATCTATTCCATTTTTTTTGGCCACTTGCCAAATAGATTCATCTTTTTCTGCTTTGTATTCCTTACCGTCAATTTTAAAATTTGTGATGTCAGTCATAAATTAATTGGTTACCTCAGATGGAAAATGTTTAATAACTGAAAGTAGAGGATTTGGTGCAGCTTGACCTAATCCACAGATAGAGGTATCCATCATGGCGGTTGACAATTCTTTGAGTAATTCAATATCCCAAGATTCTTTATTCATGAGTTTGAGAGCTTTCTCAGTTCCATTTCTACAAGGTGTGCATTGTCCACAACTTTCATCTTTAAAGAAAAACATTAAATTTTTTGCAATATCTTTCATATTGTCTTTGTCAGATAAAACAACTATTGCGGCTGAACCAATAAAACATCCGTGTTCTTGGAGGGTGTCAAAATCAAGAGGAATTGAGTCAAGGCTTGCAGGGAGAATGCCTCCTGACGCACCGCCAGGAAGATATGCTTTGAAATCATGATCATCTAGCATGCCATCACAATAATCTTTGATTAATTCTTTAATTGTAATTCCAGCAGGGGCTAACTTCACACCTGGATTTTTAACTCTTCCTGAGACAGAGTAAGTCCTAAGTCCTTTTCTTCCGTTTAATCCGTGACTACTAAACCAAGTAGCACCTTTTTCTAAAATTTCTCTCACCCAAAAAACTGTTTCGACATTATGAATCAAAGTAGGTCTTCCAAATAAACCCACTTGAGAAGGAAATGGTGGTTTATGTCTTGGGAGTCCTCTTTTACCTTCCAAACTTTCTAACATTGAAGATTCCTCTCCGCAAATATATGCACCCGCTCCTCTTCTAAAATGAATTCTTGTTTTGATATTTAAATTAGCATCTTCGATCTTTTTAATTTCTTCTCTCAAAAACTTGATAACGTCAGGGTATTCATCTCTCATGTAAATATAAACATCAGTTGCCTCTACCACCCATGCTGCAATTAACATTCCCTCCAAAAATCTGTGAGGATCTTTTGATAAATAGTGATGATCTTTGAAAGTTCCTGGTTCTCCCTCATCTCCGTTGATAGCCATTAATCTCGGTGATTTTTCTGCTCTTACAAATCTCCATTTCCTACCTGTTGGAAAGCCTGCTCCACCTAATCCTCTAATGCCAGAGTTTTCCATTTCTTCAATTAGTTTCATAGGATCTTTATTGTTAGAAAGACATTCTTCTAATAACTTGTAACCACCATTTTTTTTATAATCTTCAAAACCAATAAAATTGGGTATGATTGGTTTTAATTCTTTTGAGTCTAATATTTTTTTTACTTTGTCAGTGGTGGCAAAAGGAACATGTTTTTTTCCAACCTCCACAATTGGAGCCTGATGGCAACGGCCCATACAAGGAGCCCGAACTACTCTTACGTCTGGACTAAATTCTTCCTTCATTTTTTTTTCTAAAGATTGACATCCATTCATTTCACAAGTGATACTATCACAGACTCTAATAGTAACAGGCGGGGGAGATACCTCTCCTTCTTCAATTATATCAAAGTGTGCATAAAATGAAGCTGTTTCGTATATTTCTGTCAAAGGTAAATTAGTTAACTCAGATAAAGCAGTTAAATGCTTATAAGATAAACATTTGTAGTGATCTTGAATTAGATGAAAGCTTTCGATAAGCATATCTCTTTGTCTAAAGAAATCATTTGGAATTAAATTCATTAGTTCTTCGATAGAAGTATCATCTGCATGCCTACCTTTGTTGTAGTTAAGAGCATTTCTTCTTCCAGAACCTGGGTGTATTTTTTTCTTATTTTCCATGGATTGTTTCTAATACTTATATTTTTTTGATAATCAATCAATTATTAATAGATAATTAATTAATAATTTCTACTTATCAAAAGATTTTGCAAATTTGATAAAATTATCTTTTAAAGGCGCAGGATTATTGTCTTTAATAAAAACTAGGCCAATTTTATGAGAAATAGTTGGGCTAATAAGTTCAGAGAAATATGCTGACTGCCGGTAATTAAAAGCTTGCGTAAAAAAGAAAGGCATAATAGTTGAAAAATTTGACATATTAATTTGAGAGAAAATTTGAGTAACAGAATTAGATTCTAATAAAACTCTGGGATTAATACCTTCATCCTTGAAGACTGTGTTAATAATCCTTCTAAATTGATTGTCGTCAGATAAAAGGCATAAATCTAAATCTTGGCAATCCGACCATCTTACTGTTTTTTTTGCCTTAAATTTTTGATTGGATGATATTAAAAAATACCTCTCATCATAGAAAGGTATTTTAGTTACGCCTTTAATAGGTTCATTTTCTAAATAGGTAATTCCAATATCAATCTTATAGTCATGGAGTTGTTCATCTATTTTACTCGAAGGCATAGATATAACTTTTGTATTTACATTTTTATGTTTTTGAACAAAATGATTAATAATATTTGCAATTTCTAATTGAGCAGTTGGAATAACACCTATTCTCAAGGTACCAGATAATGAATTTTTGAGTTCTGAACTTAATTGTTTAATTTCAGAATACTCTTTGACTATGTTTGAGAACCTATTCTTAAGAACTATTCCTTCTGAGGTTAGACCCATAAAATTTTTACCTCTTTTAACTAAAGTTACGCCTATTTCATTTTCTAGAGATTTAAGTTTCATTGATAAGGCAGGTTGAGAAATATTTAATTTTTCAGAAGCCCTTTTAAAATGTTTTTCGTCATCAAGGACTAATAGAATTTCTA
>JAQWMI010000052.1 GCA_029246865.1 Alphaproteobacteria bacterium | reverse complement strand
CGATTATAAAGTTTAACTTGAAATTTACCTTCAAGCGCCTTTAAATTTTTATCATGTGAACCAAAAAGAGAGACTAAGAATTGATTATCATCAAATTCTAACTGTTTTTGATGAGTGCTTGGTGTAACTGTACTCAAACTTCTGCTTTTCCAATAAGGGAATGAACTGATATGTCAGTAATCTGTACCGGTACAATATCACCAATAATATTAGGATTTCCAGGTATTGCAACACTTTGATTAAATTCAGACTTTCCTTTTACTTGTCCTTTAAATTTTCCAGAACTACTTATAAGAACATCTAACCTTTTTGATAGAAATTTCTTGTTAAAATCAATTTGCTGTTGATCGAGAGTAGTTTGCATTATTTTTAATCGATCATCTTGAATTTTTAATGGTATCTGCTCTCTATCTGCGGCTGGGGTGCCAGGACGAGGGCTATATTTAAAAGAGTACGAATTCATAAATCCAACATGATGAATTAAATCCATAGTATCTTGAAAATCTTTATCATCTTCTTCCGGAAAACCGACTATAAAATCTGATGAAAGAGCTATATTAGATTTGTGTTTTCTTAGTTTATCAATAACTTCAAAATAAAATTCTCTCGTATGTTTTCTATTCATTAATTTTAATATTTTATTAGATCCGGATTGCACAGGTAAATGAAGACAAGACATGAGTTTGCTATTAGTTCCATGGAGTTCAATGAGGTCATCAGTCATGTTATTGGGATGACTTGTAGAGTAAGTAATACGTTTAATTTTATCTAACTCCGATATTTTATTAATTAAATAACTTAAGCCTCTTTCTTTACCTGAAACATCAGGTCCATGATAAGCATTAACATTTTGCCCTAGCAGGGTTACTTCAATCACGCCTAGCTCTGATAACTTTTTAACCTCTTCAATGATATCGGGAATACTTCTAGAATATTCACTACCCCTTGTATAAGGAACAACACAAAATGTGCAAAATTTATCACAACCTTCTTGAATTGTTACAAAAGAAGATTTTGAGTCGGTATGTGATTTGAATCTTTTTAGAGTGTCAAATTTATCTATAGCATCGAATTCTGTCATTGTTTTCAAATTTGAATTCTTATCTGACAAATAGGTATCTAGTAGTTGTAATGATTGTGGTCCTAAAACTAAATCTACGTAAGGAGCTCTTTGCTGTATGAGTTCGCCTTCTGCTTGGGCCACGCAACCAGCTACGATAATTTTATGATCATTTTTTCCCTTTTTGTGGACACGCCCTAAGTCGGAGTAAGTTTTCTCTGTTGCCTTTTCTCTTATATGACAAGTATTTAACACTATATAATCAGCATCTTGATAATAATTTGTTGATTGCATTCCGTGAGAGACAAAAATATCTTTCATTTTATTAGAGTCATAAACATTCATTTGACAACCAAAGGACTTAATAAAAAAACTTTTTGCTTTATTCATTTATAATTTTTTTGAAGAGAATGGCACTATCACCAACTGCATTTAAATTCGTCAAATCTTTATAATAGTTTTTTCTTTCATTGTAAGCTTTATAGCCTAATTTTTCATAAAGTTTAATAGCAATTTCATTTTGAGCATTCACTTCAAGAAAAATAGTTGTATTTTCTCCCTCTAAATGGGCTTTTTTTTCAAAAGACCTCATTAAACTATACCCTATTCCATTATTGCGTTTATTTTTCACAACACCTAAATGGAGAATTTCAATTTCTCTATTTTGATTATGATTAAAAATTTCGTGGCCAAGAATTAGTCCTGAAATATGATTTTTATCTTCAAAAAATATATTTAAGCAATTTTTATTAGTAAAATGATCTCTTATTTGTTTTTGATCCCATGATAAATTTATATCTGAGTTATGATTGACAACCCAAGTAATAGGGTCTGAAATATTTGAATATATTTTCAAGATAAAATAATAACATAGAGCTCTATATCTATTAAGTTTTTAAATTGATTTATTCATTACATCTGCCAATATTCGCTCCTTAAAACATGAATAAAGAAAAAAAATTATATCTTAAAAAAAACTCTGCCATCCACTCATCGGGACTATTTGCAAAATACGATATTCAATCTGGTGATAAAATAATTGAATATGTTGGTGAAAAATTAACAAAAGCAAAATCAGATATCATTGCTGATGTACATATTGAAGCTAATAAAAAAGCTGGAACAAATGGTGCAGTCTATCTCTTTACTCTTAATAAAACTCATGACATCAATGGTAAGGTTCCTTGGAATCTTGCTAAATATATTAATCACTCATGTGACCCTAATTGTGAAACTGATATTGTTCGAGGACGAATATGGATAAGTGCTATTAAAGATATAAAAAAAGGCGATGAACTAACTTATGACTACGGATATGACATGTATAGTTTTGAAGAACACCCTTGCAGATGTGGATCAAAAAACTGCTTAGGCTACATAGTTAGAAGTAACTTAAGATGGCGCGTTAAAAAAAAACTAGAAGAGAAAAAGAAAAAATCCTTTTAAGTAAATGACATAAACAAAGCCTAATACTAAATTAACCATGCCTTATTTTGAAGCAAGACATGGTTAAATAAAGTATTTTTTTATCTTAATGAAGACCATTTGGTAAAATGATATAGTGGATTGACAAAACAATACCTGCAGATATAGCTAATCCAAAGATCATTTTTAAAAAGTCTTTACCTATTATGGGAAATACGTATTTCCTTATATTTGTCTTATGGTGTGTTGCTATTGCGAGCTCTCTTCCACATAATAATCCAACAAAAACCCAAGTTGTCGACATTGGTAAATCATTTAGCTCTTTAAAGAAATAAAGTACTATACAATAAACAATGTCAATGATCGTACAAGATCGGGCATATCTAACACCAGTTTTTTCTAAAACAATTTTCTGAATTGAACCGCCCTCTCTCCAAAAAATATAAAACAGCAATATAATAAAATAGCTAACAACTAAAATAAATAAAATTGGACTTAATTTTCTTGGAAGATAAACAGCTATGTTAGCTATATCGTGCATTAACCAAGTGCAAAATAAAAAACCAGAGGCAACCCACTGTGAGTTTCTCCAAAAGGCTTGCTTTTTAGGATCAGTAATTTCATCGTCTTTTTCATTAATAAATTTTGAGATAACAAACCAAATTATATAAGCTGACATTGCGGCTATGGCATAACCTACAATACTTTTTAACAAAACTTTTTCTAAAACAACCGTAGAGGCGAAGGCAGAAAGAACTAAAAATGTTGTAGAAACTGGAATGCCAACCCTCGTTAAAAGAACTAAAACTGCTGGCGCTACAGCGTGATACCATTGAATTTCGATATAAGGAATTTTATTTAAACGACCAAAAGTAATATCTCCATCGTAGACAACCCATCCATAAGTTAAGGTTCCTGCCAAAGCTATTGAAGCTGCTGCGGCTAAAACATACCACTTATACCATTTCTTTTTAGCTGCAATGAAAGTACCTAAAGTTTGAATTGAGTCATTGCCAATAACTGACATGCCTGCAAGGGAAAAGCCTATAATAGTATAAAGTAAAGTTAGTTCCATCGAATCACCTCAATTTATTAATTATTTACTCTAGTTAATTAGATTAATTTTAATTATATTCAACCAAAAACATAACATATTATTAATGCTAAAATCACATAAACAAGTTAAAAAAAATATTCAACTCAAAAAGAAGGTACTTATTGAAAAAATTAAGTCACCAAAAAATGGTTTTACCTACAGCTATGATTATACAAATTTAATTGACAAAAGTCTGATTGATTTAATCAATTATATTGATCCTAAAGATAAAGAGTATTGTTTAATCGCAGTTGGTGGTTACGGAAGAAGTGATGTAGCGCCTTTTAGTGATATTGATTTATTATTTATCTATTCGAAAAAAAATAAGAATATTAAAATTTTTATATCTAAACTGAATAATGCACTATGGGATATTGGTTTAGAGATTGGGATTTCATTTCTAACAATCAATGAGGCTTTAAAAGATTCTAAGAAAGAAATTAAAACTTTAACAAAATTTTTAGAGTCTAGATATCTATTAGGAAATAGAGAACTTTATAATGAATACCTAAGAAATATTAAAATTTTAACCGGTAGACTCCATCCTTTAAAATTAAGTAAGCAAAAACTTCAAGAACTTTTTATTAGGCATAATAATGCACTTGGAACAAAAAGTACTCTTGAACCAAACATCAAAGAAGGAGTTGGATGTTTAAGGGATATTCACACAATATTATGGATAAGTAATTTTTTATTTGATGTTAGGAAAGTTGATGAGCTAAAATCATTGAATATTTTATCAAGTACTGAAATAAGAGAATTAAAAAGATCTTGGGAATTTCTTATTACTATCCGGTCTCTAAACCATTTTTTTAATCAATCTAAGGGAGATATAATTAGTATTGAAAATCAATTAAAGATAGCCAAGCATCTCAAATATAAAGATGTTAATTTTAAAAGTCGCAAAAAAGAAATGGGCGTTGAAAAATTTATGAAAGATTTATTTTTACACATCACAAAAATTTCAGAAATATTAAATCTATTTTACTCAAAGTTGCCTGAGGAGTTAATTATTTCAACTATATTTCAACAAGGAAGTAAAATTAAAAGTTATAAAAGTAAAAATTTTAAAATAACTAAAGGCTTTTTAGAATTTAAAAAATATGATTTAAAAAATATAACATTAAATTGGCTTTCACTTTTAAAGGAATCTCTAAATAAAAACATATTGGTTCATCCTAAAGTTCTAGATAGCTTGAGAAAAAATCATCAAAAATTTCCAGCTAAATTGAAAGTAGAGGATTTTAAAATAATTCGATCAATTATTACAAGTAATAATAATCCAGTGCGAATATTAAGACATTTAAATGATTCAAGAATGTTAAATGCTATTTTTCCTGAATTTGGAAGAGTTTGGGGCCAAGTTCAATACGATATCTACCATCAGTATACAACCGACGAGCATTTAATTTTAACTCTTCATCATTTACATGAGTTAATTAAAGTACCTTTTAATAAAGAAATTTATGAACAATTAGATGACAAACCAGCAATTCATATTGCACTTTTATTTCATGATATAGGTAAAAGAGGTCCGAAAAGTCATTCCATATACGGTAAAGAACTCACAGCAAAAATCCTTAAAAGAATTCCTGTAAGTGAGAGTGAAAGAAATATAATTTTGTGGGTTATAGAAAACCACTTATTAATGAGTGATACAGCTTTTAAAAGCGACACAACAGATCCAGAAGTAGTAGCTAATTTTATTCAAACTGTTAATACATCAGAAAAGTTAAATATTTTATACTTATTTACAATTTGCGATATTGCTGCTGTGGGACCAGATAGGTTAACTGAATGGAGAGTAGCTCTACTTAAACAACTTTTATTTCGTTCAAAAGATTTTTTATTTCAAGGTCTTGATATTAAACAGAGCTCTCAAAAAGTTGCTGAAAATAATATTGTTAGATTTGAGAGTTTTTGTGGGGATAAACCAAAGCTTCTTAATTTTTTAAAATTACAAAGGAAAAACATACCTTTAGCATTTTGGCAAAATATGAGCTTTAATTTAATTAAAAAATTACTAACTGAATACGAAAATTTCTCTAATGGTGAATGGGATCATTATATTTCTTTTGATAAAAATACTAATGAAGAATATAGCCAATTAGTAATAATTACAAAAACTAGACCCGGTATTTTTAAAGACATAGTTAAAGGGATATCAAATAGTCAATTAAATATATTAGGTGCTCAGATTAATTCTCTTTTAAACGGTGATGTTATAGATGTCTTTTGGGTCAGTAATTTCAAAAACCAATCTATTTCGAGGAAGGAAGAAAAAGATTTCATTAGACAAAATATTGGCAAGAATATTGAGTCGTCTGATACAGTTTTAAAAGAGAGTCTGTTTAAGAAATTTTCTCCCATCGAATTGGAGTCTTCTGTATCGGTGGATAACGAGTTGAGTAGTAAAGCTACAACTGTCCAAGTGGTAACTTCTGATAAACCGGGCCGATTATATAAGATATTAGATGCTATCTATGAAATTCAACATAATGTTTTGTCAGCAAAAATATCTACTTTAGGGGAAAAAATTTTTGATATTTTCCAAATCACTGATAGTAAAGGCAAAAAGATAATAAATAGTGAAGACATTAAGAATGTTAAAAATAAAATTATGTCGGTTCTATGATTAATCTGATATCTATTAATTAGCATTAGTCATGAGAAAGTTTCAACAGCGTGTTTTTTCAGGAGTCCAGCCTACAGGAACTCTCCATTTGGGAAATTATTTAGGTGCTATTAAAAATTTCGTCGATCTTCAGAATAAATTTGAATGCGTTTATTGTGTTGTTGATCAACATGCAATTACTGTCGATCAAGACCCTCATAAACTTAGATCTAGCATTATAGAAGTTCTTGCTTCTTTTATTGCTTGTGGTGTTGACTATAAAAATCAAATTATATTTCAACAATCTAGTGTCCCAGCTCATTCGCAATTAGCTTGGATATTTAATTGTGTTAGTAGAATAGGTTGGCTTAATCGTATGACTCAATTTAAAGATAAGGCTGGCAAGAATAAAGAAAACGTCAGCGTTGGCTTAATGGTTTATCCAAATTTAATGGCAGCTGATATTCTAGCCTATCAGGCAACTCATGTTCCAGTAGGTGATGATCAAAAACAGCACTTAGAATTGTCTAGAGATATTGCTCAAAAGTTTAATAATGATTTTGGTGTAGATTTTTTTCCACAACCAGAGCCTTTAATATATGGAGAGGCAACACGTGTCATGAGCTTAAGAGATGGAACTAAAAAAATGTCTAAATCTGATGCTTCTGAATTATCTCGTGTCTTATTGACTGATAGTAATGATGCCATAGCTACAAAATTAAAAAAAGCTAAATCTGATTCAGATTTAATTCCAGACTCAGTGGAGCTTTTGAAAGAAAAGGCCGAATGCCTTAACCTTATTAACATCTTGTCAGCCACCATGAATCAATCACAGGAAAAGACTCTGCAAGAATTTGCTGGGAGAGAATATTCAATTTTGAAAAATAAATTAGCTGAAAGTCTTATTGAAGTTTTAGGACCCATAAGGGAAGAAATTGAAAATCTTTTGAATAACAAGGATGAGTTAAATAAAATATTGGCTATCGGAACTGAAAAAGCTGAAGAAATAGCAAATCCTATTTTACGAGAAGTGTATAAAATCGTTGGTTTTCGCTAATCTAGAACTATTGTAATTTGCGTATAAATTGCCATATTATAAGTAATCATGTTTGTACAAACTGAACCAACACCAAACCCCGCAACATTAAAGTTTTTGCCTGGCAAAACTGTAATGGACGAGGGAACTATATTCTTTCAAAGTGAAGAAAACGCAGATAAATCACCATTAGCAGTAAACTTGTTCGCTGTTAGAGGAGTTGAAAGTGTTTTTTTTGGTTCTGATTTTATAACAATTACCAAGTCTGACTCTAGTGAATGGTCTTTGATGAAACCTGCAATTTTGGGCAGTATCATTGAGCATTTCACAACAAATAAACCAATTTTGGTTGATAAAAAGGAAACGCAACTTACAGAACACACAATTAACGATGATGACACTGATGTTGTTGTTAAAATTAAAGAACTTCTCGATAGCAAAGTCCGACCAGCAGTAGCTATGGACGGAGGAGATATAGTCTTTGATAAATACGATGAGGGAATTGTATTTCTTAGAATGCAAGGATCTTGTGCAGGATGTCCAAGTTCAACAGCGACCTTAAAAATGGGGATTGAAAATATGCTAAAGCATTACATTCCTGAGGTTCGTGAAGTACGTCCTGTTGAAGCCTAAATTAATATTTGTAATCCTTTTAGTAATTAGCTGTTTATTCAGCAAGCAAAGCTTTAGTGAAAATGTAAAGTCGTGGAAAGAAATCGACCGATATTATAAGAAAAATAATATTGATATTTATAATTTACAAGCTTCAGAAATCGAAAAATTGAAAAGTTATGAAACTATTCCTGATAATTTTGCAACATTAGAAGATGTTCAAAAGAAAAAAGAAATATTTTATTTAATAGCTTATCCTTTAATTCATAAAAATAATGAGGATATAAAACAAGAAAGAAAAATTATTATAGATATGGAAAAAAAAGGGTCCATTAAAGATTTAAATAGCGAAGATCTCGATTCCCTAAAAATTCTCACAAAAAAATATAAATTAGAATTTAACTTAGAAGATAAATATCTTTATAAAAAATTGAAGCAGCGAATTAATGTTATTCCAGTATCTCTAGCTCTAGGGCAAGCGATTATTGAAAGTGGTTGGGGGCAATCACGATTTGCTATAGAAGGTAATGCTCTTTACGGACAATGGACATTTGACCAACAGGAAGGACTGATACCAGAAAAAAGAGATCCAGATAAAACTCATGCTGTTAAGAAATTTGACAAATTAGCAGATAGCGTTAGATCTTATATGTATAATATTAATACTCATATGGCTTATTATGAGTTTCGAGTTATAAGAAGAATTACAGATAGAATTGGTGCAATGGATGAAAATGTCCGCATTAAAATTAAATTATTAGCTGCTTATGCAGAAATTGGAAAGAAGTATGTTGATAAATTGGAATTAGTTTTTGACTCAAATAACTTATCTGAATTTGATGGTATTAATTAAGATAATATTGGTATCCAAACCAAAAAGTCCCTTGATCAATTTTTGTACAATTAACTCTTAACCTTCCAGTTACAGGCATTCGATCAAGCTCATATAATAACTTTGTATCCAATATTGTCTTAGTTCCTAAAATTGAGCCCTGAAAATCACTAAAATAGCAATTAATAGAAGATGGATTTTCTTTAAAATCTAATACAAATCTTGATTGAGGCATTTTCATAAATGGGTCATTCGGTTGAATAGAAGAGTGCTTAAATGAAAGAACAGTTGCGGAATTTTGAATTCTTTCAAGAGAACCATAATTTTCATTTATTGGAAAACGAGCAATATAGTAAGGGTCATTAAAAGAAAAAGCTCCCGAGTGCTGTCCAAATGCAGCTCTAAAGTATTTCTTTATAATCCCTTGTGCTGCTGAACTTGCTTCGCCATAGGGGTAGGCGAATAAATCTGGCTTGATACCAAGATTATCCATAATAATTTTTTGTGATAATAAAATTTCATTTTCGATTTCTACTAATGTTTGATCGGGCATATGAGAATGAGTGTGAGTATGATTTTGTATATCTATGCCGTAATTTAGAAGTTCTCTTAATTGCGTCCAATTTAAAAAATCTGAACTACCAACCGATTCTGTGCTTAGAAAAAGCGTTGCTGAAATATTATATTTTTTTAGAACTGGGAACCCAAATTGGTAAAATGATTGATAGGCATCATCAATTGTTATAGCAATACTTTTGTCCTTCATGTCTGGATCATTGACTAATTGATGAAGTGTTACAAATTTATAGTCATTAGTAATTAAATAATCTATCTGCTCCTCAAACTGCTCAATGGTTGTGTTAGTTGAGGGAAATCTATTATCATTAAATCTATGATATATTAAAATATTATTGGGAATTTTATCAATAACCTCTGTTGCATAAGAAATAGAAACAGGAAATAATAAATTACAAAATATGAGTAATATTAAAAATCTTAACATGGCAATAGATAGCTCTTTATCATACTGCTCAATTACGATTTTTAAAGATGAAAAGATAATTTGGAATAAAGAAAAAAAATGTAATTTTGGTCATGAAAAATACTTAAGTATTCTTCTAGATAAAATGGCAAAAGAGTTAAAGGTAACTCCAAAAAATTTCTCCTCACTATATCTAAACTATGGCCCAGCAAGATTTACATGTATTAGAAGTTGTCATTCTCTGATGAAAGGTTATTTCATACACCACCCTATTAAAATTTATGCCTATACTATCTTTGAGCATTTTTATTTAGGTTTAAAAAAAAATCACCCTGGATCAATTGGATGTATAATAGATACAAATAGAAGAGATATTGGCTTACAAGCCATGAACAGTAAGGGAAAGGCTATTGGCAATTTCCAAACAGTACAGATTAACGAAGATCTTATAAATAAATTAGACGACTATGACGTGATAATGGGTAACGGTATTAATAAAATTAAGGATATGGATGGCTTTTTATCTATTCAGAAGAAATGTTTGTATCCTTTTTCTCTAAAATCAAAATTTTTAATGAAAAATCATTATACAAAAAAACCACTAAAAAATATTCCTAGGATAATTTACCCCTACTCACCGATTTAAATATTTAGGAAAGAATACTTTTTTGTTAAATATTGTTGATGGTATTCTTCAGCCGGCTGATAAATACCAAGAGGCTCTAGAGTGGTAGTAATCTGATTGTTAAACTTTGACTCATTTAATTCCTGCGTTACAGCACTTGCTATTTCTTT
>JAQWMI010000051.1 GCA_029246865.1 Alphaproteobacteria bacterium | reverse complement strand
AGTGAGTTTCTTCCTGAACCAACTTTTGAAACAAAAGTAACGTCAATAGCAGCAGCGCCCATTGATGTTGATACGTTAATACCTGTACCATCAGCAACACCGTCCATTGCAGAGTCGTTTGCACCAGCAGCAGCAGCTGTTCCAGCATAGTGACCAGCGTGAGTTGAAGCAAATGTTGCTACATCTCCACCTTCACCAGTACCTGAACCAGCGTTGTTGATATCACCTAAAGTGATAGTCATGCCGTCCATACCGAATACAAGTGATGACATACCAGTTGCAGCGCCACCAGCAGCAGCAGCTGAAGAGTACTCAGCAATATCATCAGTGTCAGCTGTAATTGAAGCTGAACCTGTTACTGAAATACCATTAGTTGTCTCTGTTGACATTGCGAATACAACAGATCCACCAGTTACTGACATTGAGTCTTCTTGAGTTGCTTCTACAGTGTCTCCTGAAGCAGTTGAGTAGTAAAAGTTACCGCCACCAGATACAGATACTTCTGCAGCTGCTGTGCCGATTGCACCAGCTGTAATTGCTGATACGAATGTTAGTAGTTTTTTCATGTTAAAGTCCTTTCATTTTGTTTATATAAACATTAACAATAAGGAAATTAGTTATTTCTTAGAGAAAAACTATTTTTTTAAGAGAAAATAACAAAAAAAAAACATTTGTTGCAAAAATGCAACACATTAAAATCATTGATTTTACTATATATTTTCTTCTTTTAAATATTTATTCCAATATTTATTCTGATTGCTAAAGCTTTGCTGAAATTCATCTAAGAAAACATCATAATCTTTAGATCTACTAACAGATGAAGTATAGATATCTTTTTTAACTTGTGTCTTTGATGCAGTTCTAGATGAAAAAGTTTTTCTTTTTTCCTCATCATATGTGCCTTCAATACCTATAAAACCATATATCTTTTTTGCGTATTTTTGCGGGTCACTAACGATTTCCTCATAGTCTACAAGCAGAAAATTTTTATTATCATTTTGTGAAAGCCAAACTTTTTTAAGTGCCTCTACATTTGCAAGTTCAACGCCTAAATTAAATAAACTAGAACTGTATGGAATGTTGCCTAAATATAATTGAGTAAATATTGACCAGGCGTTATCAAGAGGCCTTCTATTAAGACATATAATTTTTGCCGATGGAAAACAAATTTTAATAAGTCCTACTTGGTAGATATTGGCAGGCATTTTATCAATAACGAAATCGTTAAATCCATCATTATTAAAGTTTTTTATAATTCTAAGATAATCGTCTCCAATTCTTTTTATTTCTTCAGAGGTTATATTGTTAAATGATTGAGGGGCCATTCTCACTAGAGCGTTAAGCTCACCAGCAGAATTTATTTTATCAGAACTTCCAAGAATTGATTCCACAAGAGTTGTGCCAGATCGAGGATTTCCAACAACAAAAATTATATTGCTCCCTCTTTCTAAATACTTCTCATCAAAATTTTTATACATTTCTTTATAACTGTTTTTATTAAAATATTTAATATTTTCTTTAATTTTTTCTTGTGCCAGAAAGGGCTTAAACCTTAATTTTTCTGCCTTGATTTTATTTCCAATGCTATAATGTTCAAAAGCGTATTGATATTTTTTTTCCTTTTCACAAATTCTGCCTAATCCCAAAAAAGCAGCAGATCTATTTATAAAAAATTCATTTCTATCAAGAGCAAAGTTTTGTGCCTGTTTTTTAATTTTTTCATCAATTTTCTCTGGAGCGGCATTTGATAGATTGTAAAATACTTTAGCATCAAACTTTTTATTCAACTCCTCCCTCATGATGTTTGTCGCTTCATCGACTTCATTTCTAGCTAGCTGTATTTCAATATATAGATTTCTCAGTGTATTATATGAAGCATAGTTGCCAGCAGGAACATTTTTAATTAACTCAAAACATAATTTGGCTAATTCTAAAGCCTTATCAAAATTCTTTAGATTAAAAAAAATCTGCGCCCTATTAATTGTGACTGCATATTGATTTGGATTTATACTCTCAGCCTTATCTAAGTATTTAATTGCATTTTCGTAGTCTTCTAAATGTCTATAGGCAAAAGCAAGATTATTAATTACGTCAAAATCATCTTTTTTTTCAGGTAATGTTTTTAAAAAAGCAGTTACTCCTCCTTCATATTTTTTCTGTTGCAGAAGTGATATTGCTAGCCATTTATTGAGTTCAGACGAATTAGGTTGTTTTTTAAGAGCTGCCCAACACAAATTTTCCGCATTATGATGTTCTTGCCTTTTAATCGCATCAATAATAGCTTGAATTGTATCAGTCATAATTTAAATATAGAACATATCAGAACATTTACACAATGAGTATTTTAAAGAATATAAAATTAAATTACACAACTAAACTATTAAATCAATCAATAGAAAAGAAAGACTTTACAAATTTTCAAAAAAGCTTCGAAGATTTAAAAAAAATTGATACTAAAATTGCTAATAAATATATTAAGTACAATTCAACTGACTTTATAGAAAACGAAGAATTAAATTTTCTATTTAATAAAAATATTATTTGGGCAAATTCTTTCAGAAAAAAAGACACCAATCTTATTTCAAATCTTATCACTAAAATTTTTCATCAAACATCTAATGACAAAATACATCATCTAAATTTTTATGAAGATGTCTTAAAAGCCTTAGAGCAAGACGATGCCCAAGATTATAAATCTTTTAGTGATGTTTTTTTAAAATCACATTATTACTTTCAAATGATGTTAGATAATAAATATCCTGGCACTAAAGTTATTAATACAAATAGTGCCTTTTTTGAATTTGAAAAAAAAATTCATTTTACACATCACAAACTTACGAGATGTTATTTTTATGTTCTCAAGCACCCATATCAAATACTTCATGAATTAAAGAACGAAGGTTTTGAAACACAAGCTGCATTAAATATCTTATGTAATTTTGAAAATAGGCCTGAGTTTGTAAAAATAGAAAAGGATGAAAATGAAGTATCTTGCCCAGAAAATGCTAAATCTTGGGAAACAAATGTTTCTAGTTGGACAAATGAAAATGCCCAAATAACATTGCGGGGCCTTACAGTATATTATGATGAATTATTGTATAAAACAGAGGATAAGCTTATTGAAATAGCAGCCCATCTTAAGGAGTCAGGCTTTGGTATAGATGTTAATCCAATGGAGTTAAGCAAAATTGCAGAGAGCTTTCAGTCCGATGAAAAAGAAAAACCAGTATCTGAAATTTCAAATAAAGAGAAGAAAATTATAGACAGAGAATGTGGAGATTTAATTGAAAAATATTTTTCTGAAAGACCTTCGATTTAATTTATTCATCTCAGATAAAGTAAATACTTAATATTTGAAAATAAATGAATTTTAATAAAAAAGCATATAGCGCTATCAATGATTTAATTTCAAAAGAATATCCGAAAGTAAGGCTAATGATTGTTTCTAAAAATAGGCCAGTTGAATCAATTAGAGATGCTCTTGATGAAGGAGCACTTTTATTTGGAGAAAATAAAGTTCAAGAAGCAGATTTAAAATTTGAAGTATTAAGAAAAGAATTCCCAAATATTAACTTACATCTCATTGGACCACTTCAAACCAATAAAGTAAAACAAGCTTTGAAAACATTTGATGTGATACAGTCTGTTGATAGAGAGAAATTAGTAAAAGAAATTTCTAAAAACCTCTCAGGCCTTACAAGAACAAAAAATTTTTATATCCAAGTTAATATAGGTGAAGAAGTGCAAAAATCAGGTATTAATCCAAATATGGCAAAGAGCTTTTATGATTATGCATTAGAGCAAGGTCTCAATATAGTAGGATTAATGTGCATTCCACCTAACAATGAAGATCCCAATTTTTTCTTTGATAAAATGGTTGAGCTTAGAAATTATATTAATACTGATCTTTTATTGAGTATGGGAATGAGTGGTGACTATTTATTTGCATTAAAAAATAGTACTAATTTGGTTAGAATAGGCTCAAATTTTTTTAGTAATGAATAAAATATTAATTATTCTTTTTTTTTTCATATCTTCCTCTCTGCAAGCATTAGAATTTAGTTGTGATTTTGAAGAAGTACACTCTAATGGAACTGTTAATCAAGGTTTAGTTTTATTAAAGAAAGATAAATTAAGGTATGAATATTTAGATAATGACCTCTTTATAATATTTGTTGATGGAGCAGAAATATATATTTTTGATAAAAAAAAACAAAAAACAAAAAATATTAAACAGAATTTAGAGGTTATAGAAATTATAATGCAACTTGCTAATCAGTACCCTGATATTAAAAAAAGTTACAACGAAAAAGGCGTTAAAATTAAAATTGAAAATAATCAGAAAGATGAATTTATCAAAAGAATATCAATTGATAGTAAAAGAGCAAGACTCAGCTTATATTTCAAGAACTGTATTTTAGACAAACCAGTTAATAACATCTTTTTTAAATTTGACCCTGTTTTTGAGTATAATTAATGTTCATAAATATAAATTCAAATGATTTAAATCTTTTACAATTTTTAGAAGAAAATATTTCAATTTTAACAACAAGTATATTGCTCAAAGAAACCAATACCCGTTTGTTAGAGTTAGATTTTACATCTTCTAAAAGTGATATAAAAATTTCATCTCCTAACCAGGAAATACTAACTATTTCGAAGCCATTTCATTTCACACAAATCTTTAATAAAATCAATATATTCCAGCAAAACTATTGTGTTAATATCGGTTCAATTTACTATTTTCCATTTCTTGGCACGCTTACCTTCAATAACAATAAATCGTTGTTAAGTGAAACCCAAAATCATATTCTTTGTAGGCTGGTATGTTTTAAAGAGGGAATAGAAAAAAATATATTATATAAGTCCATTTGGCCAAGAGACAAAGATATTTCTGAGAATAAATTAGATACCCATCTCACAAATCTAAGGAGTCATATTTTAGAATTTAGTAATCAAAGGTTAAATTTTAAAACTGTGAAGGGATCTATAAAGTTGGATATTAGTTAGTAATCAATATTTCTCTTTTGCCTGTATGATTTGGTTTTGAAACAACGCCCCTATCTTCAAGTACTTCCATTATTCTAGCTGCTTTATTATACCCAATTTGAAAATTTCTTTGTAAATAACTAGTAGAAGCTCGACCACTATCTTTAATTAGATCAATAGACTTAGTTACTAGTGCCTCATCTTCATCACTAATATTTGAGCTTACATCATCTAATCCATCGCTCTCTAATATTCGTCCAATTTCTTCAACATACTGTGTAGCATGGTTTGATTTAATTTCTGTTATCATTTTTTGTACTTCTTTGTCTGACATAAATCCTGACTGATATCTTATAATTCCACTTCCATTTTTCATCATTAACATATCGCCATTACCTAACAATTGTTCAGCCCCAACTTCACCTAAAATTGTTCTACTGTCATATTTGCTTGCTACTTGAAAACTAATTCTCGATGGGAAATTAGCTTTAATGCTTCCAGTTATAATATCTACACTAGGTCTTTGCGTAGCCATTACCAAATGAATACCGCATGCTCTCGCTTTTTGTGCTAGTCTTTGAACATAGTGTTCAACTTCCTTACCAGCTGTCATCATTAAATCTGCCATTTCATCTATTACGACAACTATAAAAGGAACTTTTTCATCTGCTTGATCATTAAAGTTTTCTAAGCTTCTGCACCCAACTTCATTCATAAGTTGATATCTCCTCTCCATTTCATTACATACCCATTTAAGTGCTATAATTGATTTTCTTGGCTCAGTGACAACAGGTGTTAAAAGATGAGGTATGTCATTGTAAACGCTGAGCTCAATCATTTTTGGATCTATCAAGATAAGTCTTAGTTCATTAGGTTCAAATTTGTAAAGTAAGCTTGTAAGCAAACTATTTATAAAAACTGATTTTCCAGATCCAGTTGTTCCTGCAACGAGCAAATGAGGAAATTTAGACAAATCAACTACTTCTGTATTGCCGGTAATATCTTTTCCTATGCAGATAGGTATCTTGTGAATGGATTTAGTAAATTCATTAGAGCCTAAAAGCTCCTTGATTGTAACCATTTCTCTTTGTTTATTTGGAATTTCTATTCCAATAAATTTTGTCCCATAGACCTGAGCTATTCTTACTGATGTTGCCCCCATACTTCTTGAGATGTCATCTGCTAAGTTAATAATAGAATTTATTTTAATCCCAGGTGCTGGAAGTACTTCGTATAGCGTAATTACAGGACCAACTTTAATATTTATTACTTCAATTTTAATATTGAAATCACTAAAAATTCCCTCGATAAAATTAGCATCCTCTCTTAAGACATCTTTACTAACTTTTTCGCCGTTTGAGACTTTTGCATTATTGAGTATATCAAGCGAAGGTTTAGAATATCTTGGCCTCCTAATAGGTAACGGACTTTCTTCATCTTTTGACCTAAGGAAATTAGAGGCTGTTGTTTTTGAAACCTTAGGTTCAGATTTTTTTATTGATATTTTTGGTTCTACATTTTTTGTGAATGTAAATTTTGGAATTTTAAAAGAATATTTAAATCTTACTAAAGAGGGAAGGTCTATAGAGAAAATTATACCAATTAAACCAATTAAGAAAATAAAAATAACTAAATACTCATTTATTAGAATTTTACTTAGAAGAACTCCTGGTACGCCCCACACAAAATCTTTTCCAAAAATATTCATTTGATAATTGTAAAATATAGATATTTGCTCAATCAATATTATTGATATTACAAAAACAAAAAAGCGAAGGAATATAAACTTTAGATAAGATTTAAAAATCTGATGCAAAGCAGCTATAAAAAAAAATAAAGGTACGAAAACTGAAAAACTTCCAAAGCAATAAATGATAAAACTAGAAATATAGGAACCAAAATTGCCCAAATAATTTGTTGAAGGTTCCGATGATATAAATAAAAGGGAGGTATCAAATTGATTGAAGGAAATTATTGCAATTGAGCAAGTGAGACAAATCGATATGTATAATAAAAATAAAATCCATCTATAAATATTTGACATTGCAAGCGATAACGAATTTGGAAATATTTTATATTTCATGATATAAATTTAATATATGCAGAAGAATGAAAAATAAAATACTAAAATATGATTGTCTCATTATTGGATCAGGCCTTCTTGGCTCTTTACTAGCAATTTCTTTAATAAAGAAACAATACAAAGTTTTAGTTTTAGAAAAAGAAGGCTTATCTGATGGAGCATTTTCTGACCAAAGAACACTAGCAGTCAATGCAAATTCTAGAAATTTCCTTAAATCTATTGATTTATGGGATAAACTAAACAAAAAGCATGTAGATATTGGACAAATCTCTATTAAAACTTACCTCAACAAAGACGAATTAATTTTTAAAGAACAAGACGCTATGGGCAGTGTCATATTCAACAAAGAATTATTATCAATAGCCCATAAAATTTTAATAAAAGAAAAATCAATTATGGGTAATACTTTTATGCATTTGGATCAACTGCAATCAGATAAAAATTTTAAAATCAAAAATAAAGATTATGTATTTAAAAAAATTATCATAATGGGTGGAAAACAATTTATCAACCAAGTTGATACTAATCATTTTATAAAAGGAGATGATAGCCATAAAGCATATGTTGGATTTTTTAATCACCAAAAAAATCATCAAAATATTGCATATGAGAATTTTACAAAAAATGGTCCTTTAGCAATTTTACCAGCACCACATAAAACTAATAAATACTCTACATTTATTTACTCTACACAAGACACGGTATCTAGCAATTCAATGAAAAAATTAATTGATAAAAACTTTAGCAAGTCTCATGGTAAAATTAATTTAGCTAAAAATATTTTCTCTTATCCAATAACCCCGTACCTATTTAATCCAAAAAACAAATATCATGATCTTATATTTATGGGTGATAGCTTTAGATCCATTCACCCCGTTGCAGGACAAGGTTGGAATTTAGGTATAAAAGATATTCAAAGTTTTCTGAATCTTCTTGAAACAAAATCTCTCAATTCAGAGAATTTTAATTCTATTTATTATTCTAGAAGAAAGTTTGAAAGCTATTTGTACTTTTCATTTACAGAAATTATTAATAAAACCTTCCAACTCAATACTCCATTATCAAATTTTTTTGGAGCAGTAAGTTTAAAAACCTTAAAAAGACTAAGTTTCTTAAGAAGCTTGTTTATTAGGCAAGCGATGGGTATTAATAAAATTCTTAATTAATGTCGAGAATTGCTACCAACAACTGTAAAAGTATTTAAATCTAAAATTGAATTTACAACTTGAAGTCTGTCAATTAAATTTTGTGCTTCTAAAATCGCTTGCTTATCAATTTTATTAAACGGAGCTAACATTGTAAGGGTACTGAGCAGCTGAAGATTAGAAGTTTCTTCGATAATATTGAGATCAAGATCATATTTTTTGATCTTAAAGAAGTTTGCAAACTTCTTAATGAGACTGTCTCTGTCAATCATAGGCTCTACAACGTTAATATCTTCAACAAAATCAATAGTTTCAACGTTTGCATTATAGTAACCACCTTGAGAAAGCTGACTGTCTGTTATTTTGAAACGGCAGACACCGTCAAGATTTAGAACAATTCTATTATCAGGAGTTTCAATAAAAGATGTTATTTTACCCATACATCCAATATTAAAGAACTCACCACTATTATCTTTTGGCTGAACAATTCCAATTAGCCTTTGTTTCTTTAGCGAGTCTAAAACCATTTTAACATATCTAGTCTCAAATATATTTAGGGGCATTTTTCCAAAGGGAAGTAACAAGACATTATCCAATGGAAACAGTGGTATATGACTTGGCAATTCATTTACGCCAATTTCAAATAATTTTTTTGTATCTTCTTCCATAATTTATTTAAACATTATACTTGATAATTTTTTTCTTGCTACAATTACATTAGGATCATTAAACCCAAGGACTTCAAAAAATTCTAGTAACTTTTTCTTTGGTGCTTCTTCTTTCCATTTGGGATCTTGTTCAAATAGGATTAATAAGTGCTCAAATCCTTTTTCAACATTTTGATTTGCTAATAAAGTATTTGCCAACTCAAATCTTTTATCTTTATCTTTAGGATTATCTTCAACTTGTTTGTAAAGAGAATTTAAAACTGATTCATCAACACTATCACTATTAGAAGTATCTAATAACTTTTTCAATTTTATTATCTCTTCATCTGCCATGAGTTCATCCGTAAGAGACTCATAAATTTCTAATGCTCCATCAATATTTCCTAACTGGTAGTAACATCTAAGTAGACCAATGATAATTTTTACATTTGTTGAATCCATCCCAAGCAACTGTTCGTAAATAGCTTGTGCTTCTTGAAATGCTTCCTCTTTAAATTTTTCGTCTGCTTCTTTGAGTAATTTTGGTACTTCATTTCCTGGTGCATTTTCTAACATTTGATCAATTAACTTTTTAATTTCTCCCTCTGGTTGAGCGCCTTGAAATGCATTAATTGGTTTGCCATCGACAAACGCGTATACAGTTGGAATTGATTGAATATTTAATTTTGTAGAAAGCTCATTATTTTCATCGACATTAATTTTAACTAAAATTATTTTACCATTTTGTTCATTAACAATTTTTTCCAATAAAGGAGTCAGTTGTTTGCATGGCCCACACCAAGGTGCCCAAAAATCTACTAAAACAGGGGTAGTTTTAGATGTTTCAACAACCTCTTGTAAAAATTCATCTTGGTTAATATCTTTTACAAAACTCATACAATATAAATGGGAGTTTTTGTAAATAAAACAAGGCTTTTAAAAAAAATAAGTCTTGATTTGTAGTTGTGGGTTAGATATCAAATATAAAACGCTAAGCGGGCGTAGCTCAGTGGTAGAGCACTTCGTTGCCAACGAAGATGTCGAGGGTTCGAATCCCTTCGCCCGCTCCAAATATCAAGTGTTTCTTTGTTTTTTGTGGAATGATTGCAAAGTACTTTTACTATTTTCTTTTAGAATAGATACGCTCTTTTAGTTGAATTGCTCTTTCTTATCTAATTTTATTTATTTATTTATAATTTATTAAAGTGCTAATAGTGATTTCAATTTTTATTGTTCATTTTCTAAATGCCATATCTTTGAAACAATTTTCCAATCATTGGTGTCTCTAACAAATGCCAAATGGTCAACGAAAATATTTTTATGTGCGTGGATTCTAATCTTTACAGTAGCACTAATATCAGACAAATAATCAATCATTAAAACTTCTGCTTTCATCTCTTGCCCAACACTTGCTGGAGAAGTTCTTTTTGAAACATCTTCTATAAAACTATCTATTGTTTCTACAAAAATTTTTCCGTTATCAGCATCAAAAAGACTAGATTTAGGGTGGAACACTTCTTTTAATTTAGATGCATCACATTCGTGAATACCTTCAAAATATAAATTAACTGCCTCTAATAGTTTTCTCATTTTTTCATATTAAACTGTTATATTCATCTAAAAAAGAGATTTTATATTTTTTATTGAGTCTTTATCTTTAACAAAATATTCAAATTTAGTTTTTTGTGTGATATGTGTAATTTAGATATGCACAAACTCTTTTTTAATTTAAAAGAAAGCCAATTATTTCAATACCTTGTCATAGGCATTATTATATTTAACGCCTTTACAATTGGAATAACCACATATGAGTTAAGCACATTTACCAAAAATATTATTAATCTTCTTGACTACTTTATTACAATATTTTTTCTTGTAGAAATTTTAATTCGATTTATTGGTGAGCCAAAAAAAAATGAATTTTTTAAAAATGGTTGGAATATCTTTGATACCTTAATTGTTTTAATTTCACTCATACCTATACCAAATAGTTCAAGTTATCTCCTTTTAAGACTTTTAAGGGTTTTTAGAGTTTTAAGAATTATTTCCATAATACCTGAACTTAAACTAATCATCGAGGCATTACTTGGCTCAGTAAAAAGAGTTTTTTATGTCAGCCTATTACTTTTTATTATTCTCTACATTTATGCAACTATAGGATCCATACTATTTAGTAATGATATTCCACAAAGATGGAATGACTTGGGAGTATCAATGATTACTCTTTTTCAAGTTCTAACATTATCTTCTTGGGAGCAAGTTATGCTACCACTGCAAGAAATATATTGGTGGGCATGGATATATTTTTTTAGTTTTATAATAATTTGTGGAATAACGATGTTGAATCTTTTAATAGCTGTCCTTGTAGATGTAGTAATAAATCAAAAAAAATTATAATTTATGCTCCAATAGATTTGTAAATATCTATTAAATCAATATGTTTCAAATATGCAAAATGACTTTAACAAGGGACTTTATAATAGTTTCTTAGGCTCCTTTTGGTGGGGGTTCTTAGGCGTTATTTATTTTAAATATATTGCCTTTATTGGGCACATAGAAGTTGTTATTCATAGATGTCTTTGGACAGCCCTAACTCTAATCATAACAACATCACTTTTTTCTAAATGGGATATTTTTTTCACTATAATTTCTAAAAGAACAAATATTATAAGCTTATTTTTTTCAGGTATTTTGATTTTTGTAAATTGGTCTGTATGG
>JAQWMI010000050.1 GCA_029246865.1 Alphaproteobacteria bacterium | reverse complement strand
ACCATGATGACCATGATGACCATGATGACCATGATGACCATGATGACCACGATGGACACAAAGAAGATGATCGCGATGGACATAATCATGGAGAATTTGATGCGCATCTATGGCTTGATCCGGTCAATGCAAAAGAGATGGTTATAGAAATATCACATGAACTTACAGAATTAGATCCTGCAAATAAAAATGCATATAAGGCTAATGCTGATAAAACAATTGAAGATCTTGATAGCCTTATAAAAGAAGTTAACCAATCGTTATCAAAAGATATTAGCTATGTTGTATTCCACGACGCTTACCAATATTTTGAAAAAAGATTTGAAGTCACTTCAGCTGGTGCTCTAACATTAAATCCTGATGTATTACCTGGAGCTAAACAAATAGTAGATATTCAAAATCTTATTAAAGAAAAAAATATTAAGTGCATTTTTTCTGAGCCTCAATACAACCCTAAAATAATTGAGACACTGGCTAATGATACAAATATTTCAACTGGTACAATGGATCCATTGGGAGCAAATTTAGATATGGGAGTGACAATGTATAGTAAGCTAATTATGAATATTGCTGACTCAATTAAAAACTGTTCTTAAAGGATCAGCTTTTAAATAAATACAGACACAACCCTGAGTAGATTTAAACTTGGGGATGTCTGTTTTAAATAATTAATCAAATTTTATACTACTCAAAGGACTTACAAATAGCTGGTATTTCAACTTGTTGTAATTTATCAGTATTAAATTTTTTTAAATCTAAAACGTTGAGCAGTAAACCCAACTTATTTTTATCTATAACAACTTCTTCAATATCTTTGCATTTTGTACAAACGGTAAGTGTTGTTAAATCATTTTTAGAATGTGAAAATTTACAGAGAACATATGTATTATGGTGGTCAGACTTATGAACATAACCCTCTTTTATGAGAGTATTTAAGGATCTATGAGCCTTTAGGAATGGCAAAATTATTAGAAACTGCAAAGTATAAAATCAAAGGATTGTTTAATAATAAGTAATTATTATTATTTGATAATTTTTTAACAGTGACATATATGTGCATGAGCAATATTGAATTTTGAATAAAAAAAAAGTACGATATTAAAATGGTTAATTTAAGTCAGGCTTCAAAAAAAGAAATAGATGTCGTTTTAAATGATTGCGGTTGGAGACAAACAAAACAGAGAGTAACTTTATTAAAAACTATTTTTGATGGTTCTGATAAACATTTTTGTGTGAATGCAATCGAGCAAACTCTAAAAGATCATGGAAGTTTCTTTTCTTATACAACTCTCTTTGAGAACTTGAATACTTTATCGGATAAGGGATATCTCAAGCGTATAACTTGTGATAAACAATATTTTTATGACACTAACACCTCTGATCATATTCATGTATTTAACGAAGATGATAATCAAATATATGATTACAGTGACTACAAGCAAATACATGATGACTTGCCTTTACCTGCTTGCCTTGAATTACTCAAAGAGTATTCACTAGTAATAAATCTTAAAAAGAAAAAATAGCTTTTTAATCTTTTGAATGCTTATTCAAAAAAATTAAATTTTCCTTCATTTTAGTAATCATAAATAACTTATTTTGAATTTATTTTTTTTTTCACTAATTTCATCACATCATGAAAATACATATAACATTTATTAAAACATTGGTGTTATCGTTTTTAACTTTTGGTTTAATACAACCAAGTTTTGGTGACGGTAACGTGTACGGTCCATTCCCAGTTACAGTAAAAGGTTATTCTGGTAGCTGCATAAACTCAGTTTCTTATAGCGGACAAATAGCTCGTCATATTCAACATGACAGCCTTAAGTCACTTGTTAAATCCGGTGATTTAGCAGAAATGATGGCCTACTACAAAGGATCAGAAAAGAATAAAGCTATCCTTGCTCCTGCAACTAAAGGAGATTTCAAAATTACTCAAGAAAATATGAATGATATCTCAAAAGGTAAAAATCTATCTGGCAAAACTTATTCAGGAATTATTAATGGTTGGCCTGGTGGTATGACTGGTCCTGAAGTGCTTGAATCTATGATGACTAAAGCCGCAGCAACTGGCGGTGTTGATGTTTCTGTAGGATATGATTACACACAGTTAATTTCAAAATTTGCAATGGGCGCAGTTTTCTATAATCAAGCAGTAGATAACTATCTTGATGAGAAACTTGACGCTGGTATAAAGCCAAATAGTAAGCCATATAAAGATGGCGCATGTTATACTGGTAAAGAGCACGTATGGGATGAAGCGTTTGGATATTGGGGAGCTGCTGCACATTCATTAACCTTAACAGCAGAACAAAACTACAATATTGCCAAAAGAAAAGATATAGCTGCCGCTGATTATAATGGAGATGGTAAAGTTGACCTAAAATCTGAATATGTTTTTGCTCACGCATACTATGCTTCAAGCTTTGATAAAAGCGGTGGTACTAACTATCTTGAAACTATCACAACAGCATTTCTAGATGGCAGAAAACTTATTACAGCTGCAAATGGCGAAGACCTATCTGATATGTCTAGAGCAAAACTTGTAGCTTATGCTGATACAATTGCAACTAATTGGGAAAAAGTTATTGCCGAGTCAGTGTTTAAATATGCCGGTGAGACATACGAAACTCTAGTTGCACTAGAAAGTGTAAGCGATGAAGATCTTCCTAAATTATTTGGAAAGTATATGAAGTATTGGGGCGAACTTAAAGGTTTTGCTTTAGCTCTTCAATCTGGAAAAAGTAATTTAGGTGAAACAGCTGTTAGCCTTAACAGAATTATTGGAATGGGACCAATGTTAATGGATGAAACACAAGTTGTTGGTATGGATGATAGTGGTAATTATGTAATGGGTAAAAACTATACTTGGAATGAGAATAAATTACATATGCTTAAAGTTCAGAAGAAGATGGTGGATGTATTTGGTGTTACAGCTAAATCACATGATCAACTAGGCAACATGTCAGACTTAGCCGCTTCATTAGGAAGCTCAGAGTCAGCTGAAAACGACTAATAATTAATTTTAAGAGCATGGCTTCTATAGCTGTGCTCTTACTTTTTAGGTTGGACGCTTAATAGTCTCGTGACGCTCCAAGGGTTAGGGTGTATATTTACTAAATGGAAATTATAACTGATATTTTTTTTAATATAATCAATCAATTTACGAATCCAAAAAAAAGAGTTTTCGTATTTTACATATTTTTATCTATTGTGATTGCCGCTTTGTGGCTCATGTTTCGAAAAAAAAAATCTTTTAAAAAGTCTATTAAAATAATCTTTAATCCCAAATTATTATTTTCAAAATCAGCTACAAGCGATTACAAGGTATTTATTATCAACCAAATTATTATGTTTTTAGTATCACCTGTGCTTTTAACTCAGCTCACAATCGCAACAGCTTTGTTTTACTATTTTCATACTATCTCATGGTTAAGTTCAGGAATGTATGCGCACTTTCCTATTTATTTTATAATAAGTCTTTTCACTATTTTTCATTTTATTCTTGATGATTTCACTAAATTTATAATTCATCGTTGGATGCATAGATGGCACTTTTTATGGGCTCTACATAAGGTTCATCATTCCGCAACTAATTTAACACCTATGACAGTATTTAGAACGCATCCATTGGAAGGAATAATCTTTTCTTTGAGGTCAGTTTTTACTCAGGCAATTACTTTATCATCCTTTATTTTTTTATTCGGAAAAAATGTTGATCTATTAACAGTGCTAGGAGTTAATATTTTTATTTTTCTCTTTAATGTATTTGGTTCTAATTTAAGACACTCTCATATAGGAATACGTTATTGGAAATGGTTAGAATTTATTTTAATATCTCCAGCACAACACCATCTTCACCATTCTGTATCTAAGGAACATCACAATAAAAATTTTGGTGTGTCCTTAGCAATTTGGGATTTGATTTTTGGTTCGTTACATCATTCAGAAGAAACAGATAGCCTGATACTGGGTATTGGCAATTCTGATAATGACAATATGCACAATCTAAGAAATCTATACACACAGCCAATATCAGAAATATGGATTTTAATTAAAAAAAGATTAAATAGATTCAAACAGATAAAGAAAATTAAAGAAATATACTGAAATTAATTCCAAAAAACTAATAATTACCAATATCAGATGCGTTTAAATAATTATTATATATTTTATTAGAAATTTTTATATGTTGATCAACAAATATGTTTAGAAGTTTAATTAAAAAAATAGAATCAACAAATCTGATCGTTATCTCAAAGTTTTTTATTGTATTGGGTTTATTCTCACTAATTTTTAATGCCTTAAATGCTGAGACCCTTAAAGTGTATTCTGAAAGACAACCTTTTTTAATTGAGCCCTTAATTAAAGCTTATGAAAAAGCCAATGATATAGAAGTTGAATGGATTTTTTCAAAAAAAGGTCTTGTCCAAAAGGTGATCATTGAAAAAGACAGACCCATTGGAGATATATTTTTATCCTCTGATATTGCGAGATTAATTCAGATATCAAATGCTGGAGCTTCAATTGAAATACCAAAATCCAACTTAATACCAGATCATTTACAAAGTAAAGATTGGGTAGCCTTAACTCAAAGGGCTAGAATAATTTATGTCGCAAAACATAAAAATATTAAATCGATTAATTATGAAGACTTCGTAAAAGATGAATTTAAAGGAAAAGTCTGCATGAGATCGGGTTTTCATCCTTACAATATTTCTCTTTTTGCAAGCTTAATGGAAAATAATAATGAGGCATGGTTAAAAGATTTTCTTATTAAATTAAAATCTAATTTAGCTAGAAAGCCTCAGGGCAATGATAGGGACCAGGTAAAAGCTATTGCTGCAGGTGTTTGTGACGTAGCTTATGCAAATCACTATTATTACTTTAAGATGCTTGATAATGAAGACCAAAAAAAATGGTTAGAAAAAGCCGAACCTATATTTCCTAATCAAAGCAAAAAAGGATCTCATATTAATATATCAGGAATTACCCTTATTAATGAAAAAACAAAAAAACAATCTCTGCATTTTTTAAACTTTCTAATTAGCGAAGATGCTCAAAGAATTTATGCATCTGATAATTATGAATTTCCTGCTAATCCAGCTGTAAAGCCTGTCGAAAATGTTGCCGCTCTTCTGGGTGACTCTAAATTTGAAACAAACTCACTAATTAAAATAGCTGCAAATAGAGAAGCTGTTGTATCAATTTTAAATGAAATAAATTTTGATGAATAGATTGTCAACTATTCTGATAAAGATTAGATCTAAACCCGCTATTCCTTTTTGATCTATTCAGGAAAAATTAACTATTTTATAGTTATGCTCTCCTCAGTAACTAACCCAATAATAGGACTCATTATTTGCGTATTTAATGAGTCCTAGGACTAATTTTATGATAGAGTGATTTTTTTAATTATTTAAAAATAATGTAATCTATTATGATCTCAGTATTAAACTTTAACGAATAATTAGGTTATAACTTAAAAAAAGGTGCTTAAAATGAAAAAATTAATCTTTACAACTTTAATACTATTATTCACAAAAAATATATACTCTCTTGAAAAAATTAAACTTTCACTCGACTGGGTTCCTCAAGCTGAACATGGTGGTTTTTTCCAAGCCATAGCTAATGATTACTATAAAGAGGTGGGCTTAGAAGTTGAAATTATTCCAGGTGGACCTCAGGTAAATACAAAAGCCATGTTAATGTCCGGTCAAGTTGATTTCAATATTGGTGGAAGTGCTGGAGCATTAAATTATGTCAAACAAGACTTACCATTTACCGTGGTTGCTGCATTTTTTCAAAAAAACCCTCAAATATTAATGTCTCATCCAAATCAAAATATTGATGACCCATCACAGTTTAAAGGAAAAACTATCTTTATATCCAATTTTGGTCGTATGTCCTTTTGGCCTTTTATTAAATCCCAATACAATTTATCAGACGATTTTTTAAAAAATTATAATTTTAACTCTCAGCCATTTATAGAAGATAAACAATCTATTCAGCAGGGATATTTATCCAGCGAACCATTTGCTATAAAAAAAACTGCCGGTTTTTCTCCAGTAATTCATCTCTTGGCAGATCACGGATATGATGCTTATGCAAATACAATTGAAACAGCTTTATCAACAATTGAAAATAATCCTAAAATTGTAAAATCATTTATTGATGCTTCTAGAAAGGGTTGGGTTAGTTTTCTTAATGAAGATCCATCTTCAGCTTTTCAATTAATCAAAAAACTAAATCCAGATATGCCTGACGATAAGCTCGTTTATGCCCGTGATATGCTTATATCTTTCAATATAATTGAAATTGAAGGTACAAAGATTGGATCCATGAGTGATCAACGTTGGGAGAACTTTTATAAAAAATCTAAGAAATTAGGTATTTATGAGCAAGAGATAGACTATAAAAAAGCTTACACTCTTGAGTTTTCCAATTAAGATAGGTTCTCTAAATGGGATTGAGAATATTATCTGAACAGGAACGTCAAAAGAAAATTGATGATAAGTATTCAGCAATAATAGCTCAATTAAATGGTGTTTCTAAAAAATTTATATCCTCTAAGGCTCCATCCTTAGAGGATATAAATTTAGAAGTCTATCAAGAGGATTTTCTGTCTATTTTAGGTTCATCAGGATGTGGAAAAACTACACTCTTAAAAATGATGTGTGGATTGATCAAACCTACATCTGGAAAAATAAATTGGCCAACTTCAAATTTTCAAAATTCAGTTGAAAATCCAGCTAATCTTAGCTTTGTTTTTCAGGAGCCCAATCTTCTGCCTTGGATGAATGTTTATGATAACATTAAACTGCCCCTAAAAATTTATAAAGAAAATTCATATAAAGCTGATGAGGAAATATACGATATTATTAATCTTGTTGGACTTAAAGGATTTGAGGAATACTACCCAAGACAATTATCTGGTGGTATGAGTATGAGAGTTTCTATTGCAAGGGCGTTAGTTACTCAACCAAAAGTATTACTAATGGATGAACCTTTTAGTGCTTTAGATGAAACTAGAAGATTTGATCTATCGCAAGAGATTCTTAAAATAAAAAAACAAAAAAAACTTACAGTAATTTATGTGACCCACAGTATTTATGAGTCAGTTTTCTTGTCTAACAGAATATATGTTATGCAATCTAATCCAGGAAAAGTATTTGAAGAGTTTGATTTTTCTAATCAGGAAAAGTTAGAAAATTATAGATTTACCCCTCAATTTTTTGAGCAGACAAAAATTGTTTCAGACTCTTTGAAAAGAGCACAAAATGATCAATAAAAAATTACATTCATTACTAGTAATTGGTTTACTATTTGCTATCTGGGAATTTGCTTTTCATTTATTTGATTTAAAATGGTATTTACTCCCTCCGCCATCAATGATTTTCGTTTCAATAAGTAATAATGCATTTTTACTATTTCTTTCCCTGCTTACTACATTAAAAATAGCAATTTTAGCTCTTGGATTGTCAGTTATAATTAGCTCAAGTTTTGCTATCATTTTTTATTTTTCTAAATTTATTGAAAAATCTATGACCCCTATTACTGTTATACTTCAGGTAACTCCCATTATAGCTATTGCTCCTCTTATTTCGATTTGGGTTGATGACTCTGAGGTAGCTACTTTAATTTGTGCTTTTTTGGTTGCCTTCTTCCCATTACTTGCAAATACTATTGCAGGACTTAAAAGCACGGAAAAAAACCATTTAGAATTAGTCGGACTTTATGGAGCAAGTAAAATACAAATTCTCAGATACGTTGTAATTCCTAACGCTTCGCCTTACTTTTTATCCGGCTTGAAGATAAGCAGCGGTCTTGCACTTATTGGTGCTATTGTTGGAGAATTTGTAATTGGACCCATTTCTGGACACAGTGGACTGGCTTATCGTATTATAGAGTCGGGTTATCAGTTAGATATTCCAAAAATGTTTGGGGCTGTCTTTTTAATTTCTTTATCAGGAATTATATTATTTAATATTGTGAGGTTAATCAGTTATTTAGTTTTAAGAAAATGGCACTCTAGTTATCAACAGATAGATTAACCAATATCTAAGCTTGGACAATTATCTTTTAAAGCATTATAAACATTGATATTCGACTCTTCTAGATAAGAAGGAGTTTTGTTTCTTTCAAAATAGATCTGATATCCTTCTTCCACCGTTTCACAAGCTGACTGCGTGTAAGTTGGAATCGTTAGAACTAAAATAGGAAAGAGACAAAAACAAAAACCACAGATAATTAACAGTAAATCGATTTTTGATATTCCTTCGTTTAGTTTTAATACTGTTTTCATAGATCAAATATACAATTCTTGATGATAATATTCAATTGCTCTTTGCTTATCTCAATTGAATATAATTTCAAGTTAGTTTAATATAGTTATGTATTGGAGTTAGAATAATTATGAAAAATTTTATGGAATTAATCAATAAAGCAAACGAAGAAATTGATACTATTACCGCAGAAGATCTTGCAAAAGAAATGGATCAAGATGATGTTGTGATTGTTGATGTGCAATCAAAAGAGGCTATAGATGAAGCTGGTATGATACCCGGCGCCATTCATGCTGAAAGAGGAATGCTAGAGTTTTTTGCTGATCAAAGTGAAGAAAATTCTCTTAAGAAAAAAGAGCTAGATCCAAATAAAAAAATTGTAGTTTATTGTGGTGTGGGCGGGCAAGGTGCATTATCAGCCAAAACACTCAAGGATATGGGATTTAAAAATGTTTCCAACTTACAGGGTGGCGTGAAAGCTTGGACGGCTTCAGGTCAAAAAACTTCTAAAGTCAAAGAGGTAAAGAC
>JAQWMI010000049.1 GCA_029246865.1 Alphaproteobacteria bacterium | reverse complement strand
GCTTTATTGAACTAAATCAAAACGATCGAGATTCATTACCTTGTTCCATGCTTTAACGAAATCATTTTTAAACTTTTGAGATGAGTCGTCTTGCGCATAAACTTCAGCTAGAGCTCTCAATTGAGAATTAGATCCAAACACGATATCAGTTCGTGATGCTCTTCTCACTTTTGTATTAGTTTTTCTATCTAGAGCTTGATAACTATTGCTCCCATTAGGCTCCCACTTAACGTCCATATCAAGTAATTTAACAAAGAATTCATTGGTTAATTTTTCTGATGTACTTGTGAAAATACCTCTATCATCAACACTGATTCCTATTGATCTTAATCCACCATAAAGAACAGTCATTTCAGAGGCTGTTAAATTAAGTAATTGGGCTCTATCAATCATTAACTCCTCAGCACTAACTAAAAAGTTTTTCTTTAAATAATTTCTAAATCCGTCTGCTTGTGGTTCAAGAACAGCAAAAGACTCGATATCAGTTTGATCCTGAGTTGAATCGCCTCTACCCGGATTAAAAGCAATTGATAAACCTGAGATTTTTTCAACAGCAACATTGCCAGCCAAAATAATGATATCAGCAACAGAAACTCCAGTATCTGATGAAATAGTTTCATAAACTTTAATCACTTTTGATAACTGATCAGGTTTATTAACTTCCCAATTCTTTTGAGGTTCAAGTCTAATACGTGCTCCATTAGCCCCACCTCTATTATCAGATTTTCTAAATGTTGATGCGCTAGCCCAAGCTGTCTCAATCATTTCCTGATTAGTTAAATTACTATCTGTAATTTTCTTTTTAACATCTTCAATATTATAATCACTTTTACCGGGCTTAACTGGATCTTGCCAAATAAGTTCTTCTTGAGGAATTTCCGGTCCAATATAACGAGTGCTTGGTCCCATATCACGATGAAGAAGCTTAAACCATGCTCTTGCAAATGCGTCTTGAAATTCTTCAGGATTTTTATGAAAGTGTTCAGAAACTTTTCGGTATTCTGGGTCAACTTTCATAGCCATATCTGCTGTTGTCATCATGGTTGGAACTTTAATCGAAGGATCATCTACCTCTGGAGCTAAATGCTCTTCTTTAGCATTCACAGCATGCCATATATGAGCACCAGCTGGGCTTTTTGTGAGTTCCCATTCATAGTTTAAAAGTAAATCAAAATAACCATTATCCCACTGTATGGGATTGGTAGTCCAAGCACCCTCAATACCACTTGAAATTGTATCTCTTCCTATTCCTGAGCCAAATTTACTTGTCCACCCAAATCCCATTTCTTCTATTTGTGCGCCTTCAGGCTCTGGTCCTTTATAATCTTCACTAGCAGCGCCATGAGATTTACCAAACGTATGACCACCAGCTGTTAGAGCAACAGTCTCATAATCATTCATGGCCATTCTTCCAAAAGTCTCGCGAATATCTCTAGCACTAGCGAGAGGGTCTGGATTACCATCTGGACCTTGAGGATTAACATAAATTAAGCCCATTTGTACCGCAGCTAATGGGTATTCTAACTCACGATCGCCAGTATAGCGTTCGTTTGCTAACCATTCTTTTTCTTTCCCCCAATAAATATCTTCTTCTGGAGACCAAATATCTTCTCTACCACCACTAAAACCAAAAGTTTTTCCTCCCATTGACTCGATAGCAACATTACCAGTAAGTATTACTAAGTCAGCCCAACTAATTTTATTGCCATACTTTTGTTTTATTGGCCATAATAATCGCCTAGCTTTATCTAAATTCACATTATCAGGCCAACTGTTGGTTGGCGCAAAACGTTGAGAACTAGTTCCACCACCACCTCTACCGTCACCCGTTCTGTAAGTTCCTGCTGCGTGCCAAGTCATTCTTATAAAAAAAGGTCCATAGTGTCCGTAATCAGCAGGCCACCAATCCTGTGAATCAGTCATCAGATCAGTAAGATCTTTTTTGAGAGCTTGGTAATCTAATTTTTTAAATTCTTCTCTATAATTAAAATCCTCAGGCATAGGATTTGTTTTTTGATCGTGTTGATGGAGTATATTTAAATTGAGCTGATTAGGCCACCAATCAAGATTAGTCTTCCCTCTATCTTTACCATTGGTTGTTGATCCGTGCATGACAGGACATTTACTAATATCGCTCATTAAATACTCCTCTTAATTTTCCATTTATTGAATTTAAATCCATTTTAATTCTAAAAATCATATAATCCATAAAAAAAAATCAAATTAAATTTTCTTTTTGTCTCACCATAAATGACACTCAGATTATAAAATTGATTATTAATTAATTTATTGATTCGATTGCTTTTTTAGTGGCATCAAACATTTGATCAATTTGATTATTTTCAACAATTAGAGGAGGAGAAAAGGCGATAGTATCTCCATTTGCTCTGATCATAACTCCTAGATCCCAAGCTTTTTTCATTGTTTCGAAACCTCTAGCACCAATAGCACCTTCTTTAGCTTGTATTTCCACTGCAGCAATTAAACCCATATTTCGAATATCAATAACATTTTTTGTGCCTTTTAAAGAGTGTGCAGCTTCTTGCATATGTTTGGCACTTTCTACTGCGCGTTCAAATAGACCCTCTTCTTTATAAATATCTAATGAAGCTAGAGCTGCCGCACAAGCCACAGGATGACCTGAGTAAGTATAGCCATGAAATAACTCAATAGGAGCATCTGCATTATCTAACATAGACTCGTAAATATGATCTTGTACAACTGTAGCGCCCATTGGTATAACAGCATTTGTTAGAGCTTTAGCGCAACAAATAATATCAGGAGTAACATTAAAATATTCAGAAGCAGTGGGTGTTCCCATCCTTCCAAATGCAGATATAACTTCATCAAAAATCAATAAAATATCATGCTTAGTGCAGAGTTCTCTTAACCTTTTAAGATATCCCTTTGGTGGAGGTAATACGCCTGTTGATCCTGCAATAGGCTCAACAATAACAGCTGCAATAGTTGAAGCATCGTGAAGTTGCACAATTCGTTCAAGGTCATCAGCAAGTTCAGCACCGTGCTCAGGAAGACCTTTACTAAAAGAATTTAATTGAGGATTATGAGTGTGCCTTAGGTGATCAACACCACTTAATAAACTTCCAAAATACATTCTATTCTTCACCATGCCTCCAACAGAAATTCCTCCAAATCCAACACCATGATATCCTCTTTCTCTTCCAATCAATCTCGTCTTAGAAGCTTTACCTCTTGCTCTTTGATAAGCTAGGGCAATCTTTAATGCAGAGTCTACCGCTTCTGAACCAGAATTAGAAAAAAAGACGTGGTTCATTTTTTCAGGAAACATTTCAGCTAATCGATTAGCTAGTTCAAATTGTTTTGGGTGTCCGAATTGAAAGGGTGGTGAGTAATCTAATTCTCCGATTTGATTGTAAACGGCATCTTGAATTTTTTTTCTACCATGGCCGGCATTAACACACCATAAACCTGCAGTTGCATCTAGAATATCTCTACCATCATCACTGATAAAATGCATATCCTTGGCACCAACAATAATTCTAGGGTCTTTCTTAAAACTTTTATTCGGTGTAAAAGGCATCCACAGAGATTCAAGATTATTAGGTTTCATATTTTATTCCTTTAAAAAAGTACTAATTTTTTTTCTTATCTTTCTTTTCTTTTCTCTTTTCTTTCATGCTTTTCGCAGCAGGTTTCTTAGCTTCTTTTTTCTTATCTAAATTTTTTCCCATATCAATAATTCAACCTTTCAATTAATGGATAAATCCTATTCTTCATTTTAAGAGATTCAATCATTAATATAGGTCTAAATTTCCTACAATTTTTTGATATTTTTTTACAAATTTATAAAAAATAGATATAATTAAATAGATGGAAGTTAACTTAAATAAATGGCATCATTGCCAAGTTGACAAAAAAGAATTTGTTAAACTTTTAGAAAAATCTGATATTTCTGGCTTTAAGCATATCTTTATTTTTTTTAGCTCATTAATAGTTTTCGGGTATTTAGCTTTTGCAACTTGGGGAACACTATGGAGCTTCATTTTCTTTTTTATTTATGGAAATATATATTGTTGCAGTGATTCCATATGGCATGAGACGGGTCACAAAACAGCTTTTAAATCTAGATATTGGAATAATTTTTTTTATGAAATCTCTAGTTATATGAATGCGTTTGAACCTGTCAGATGGAAATGGTCTCACTTTAGACATCATAGTCATACAGCTTTTGAAGACCCACTAGATTTTGAGATACCCATAAGAAAACCTACAGACCTTTTCTTTTTTTTCACATTATTTATTCCTTTTGGGAGTTTATTGCATTTTAAAAAATCACTTCATTTTGAAACATTAAAACATGCCTTAGGAATTAAATCAGATGTAATGAAGAATTGCATTCCTGAAAATGAGCAAAATAAATGTATTAGTTCAGCAAGATTACATGTAGGTATTTGGATATCACTTATTATAATTTCAGTATTAATAAGTTCTTGGCTTCCTGTTTTATATTTTTTCTTACCTAATTTTTACGGCAATACTCTAAAAGCATGTTTTGGACTAACTCAACATGCAGGTTTAAATGAGAATATAAAAGATCACAGATTTTGTACAAGAACTATGACTCTAAATCCAATTTTTAGTTTTTTATATTGGCACATGGAGTATCATATTGAACATCATATGTTTCCAACGGTGCCTTCTTATAACTTACCAAAGCTTCATAAGTTATTAAAAAATCAAATGCCTCAAGCTAAAAAAGGCTTATGGGGTGCATATAAAGAAATTATACCTGCTTTAATTAGACAATCCAAAGATCCTAATTATAAATTGGAAGTCCTAGTTCCCAATCCATAATCGATAGCTACAAAATCCATCGACTTTAATAAGCTATCAAAAAAACTTAATTATTTATTGAGATAGACGTACAAAATTAACCTTCATTTTAATTAAGTTTTTTAAATTATTTTTTAAGTGTATATATATTATGCTTTGAAATTTAATCTTAATAATTTGTTGCCTGATAACTTTGAACTCAGTAAAGAGTTTGAAGATATTTCTGAACAGATCGAACACTCTGATGATAATTTTTACATTACTGGAAAAGCTGGAAGTGGAAAATCAACATTATTATCGTATTTTAGGACAATAACGCAAAAAAAAGTGGCAGTCTTAGCTCCTACTGGTGTTGCTGCTATTCGAGTTAAAGGACAAACAATACATTCATTTTTCCGCTTTCCTCCCAAAGTCATGCAGACTAAACATATTAGAAAAGTATGGGATCAGGATATTTTACTCAATTTAGAAGTGCTAATTATTGATGAAATTTCGATGGTTCGCGCTGATGTTTTTGATGCAATTGATTACAGTCTGAGAGTTCATAGAAAAAAATTAACCAAACCATTTGGGGGTGTCCAGTTAGTTGTATTTGGTGACTTATTTCAACTCCCACCTGTTGTAAATTTTGATGAGTCAGATATTTTAAGAAAACTATATCCAAACGGCAGCTTCTTTTTTCAGTCAAATATATTCCAAGATAGCCACTTCCATAAAATTGAATTACAGCATATCTATAGACAAAAAGATGAATATTTTATTCAATTATTAAACGGAATTAGGGACGGTTCTATTACGAATTCAGAATTAAATGATATTAACGAGTCTGTTTCCCATAAAGTAAATATGCAGGAAGGTAAAATAATCCTTACTACAACAAATGCACAAGCAAATAAATTTAATCAAGATTACTTATCGCAAGTACCAGGTGAAGAATTTAATTTTAAAGCTCAGGCACAAGGTAATTTTGGAAAAGAAATATTTCCAACAGATGAATTTCTTCGACTGAAGCAAGGAGCACAAGTTTTGATGATTAAAAATGATCCTGAAAAAAGATGGGTTAATGGATCAATTGGAAAAATTCATTCTATAGCTGAAAAAAAAATAAAAGTTTTTATAGAAGGAAAAATTTATGAAGTTAGAAAAGAAAAATGGGAACGTATCCAATATAAATATGATGATAGCAAAGAAGAGATTAGTGAAGAGGTTGTTGGAGCTTTTAAGCAGTATCCAATAAGACTTGCTTGGGCCATTACGATTCACAAAAGTCAAGGTCAGACATTCGATAAGGTAATTATTGATATGAGTAGAGGCGCCTTTGCGGCAGGTCAACTCTATGTTGCTATGTCTCGATGTAAAACTCTAGATGGTGTAGAATTGATTAGACCAATATTGAAAAAAGATATTATGGTTAATCAAGATATTGTTAGTTTTCAAAAATAATGAAAAAAGTAATTTATTCTATTGTAGTTTTTGGAATTATTGGTTTTGGTTTATATACAGCTTCCAATTATTATAATCAAAAATATTTAAAAATTTGTCAAAATGAAAGTTTTACATTGGGTGGAATCGAGTCTTGCATGGAATATCTCCAAAAGTTAGAGTCATAAAAGGTTTTAATGTTATTTTTAGAGGACAGTTATATAAAAGAATTTAATTCAATCATTACAGGTGTTATTGATGATAAAATATTTTTAAAAGATACTGCTTTTTATGCCAAAAGCGGTGGTCAACCTGGAGATCAAGGGACTCTAAATATAGAGGATAAGGCCTATCAAGTAATAGAGACAATTAAATATGAAGGAAAAATAGCTCATGTTATTCAAGGTGATATTAACCTAACTATTGGTCAAAAAATTTCTGGGAAAATTAACTGGGCAATACGTTACCGCTATATGAAAATGCATTCTACAATGCATTTACTTTGTGCCATTCTCCCTTTTTATGTGACCGGAGGTCAAATAGGTTTTGAAAAAAGTCGAATTGATTTTGACTTGGGAGAAGAAAAATACGATATAGATACCTTACAGAACCAAGTAAATAATTTAATAATTGAAAAACATCAAGTTTCTTACAGTTGGATTACATCAGAAGAACTAGCTTCTCAGCCAGAGTTGGTGAGAACTCTTTCTGTTAAGCCGCCAAATGTTAGTGGAAAGATAAGATTAGTGAAAATAGGCTCTGTGGATTTACAGCCTTGTGGTGGCACTCATGTTAAAAACACAGAAGAAATCGGAAATTTTCATTTTATAAAATTTGAAAGTAAGGGTAAAAAAAACAAGCGAATTCATTTTACTGTCAATGAATGAGAAAAGCTTCTGCGTTTGATTTTTTAATATTATTATTATTGGCCTCTATTTGGGGATCCGCATTCTTCAATATAAAAATTGCATCTGACTCATACACGCCTATAACACTTGCTTTAGGAAGAGTATTATTTGCTGGTATTCCTCTAGTTGCTTATTGTTATTTTAAGAAAATTAAAATTAGTTTTCTGGATACGGAGTGGAAGTTATTAGCTAGCATTGCATTAGTCAATCTAGTTCTACC
>JAQWMI010000048.1 GCA_029246865.1 Alphaproteobacteria bacterium | reverse complement strand
TTATTGCCTTATCAATGCTTTTATTAATTTGGGAATTATCAGTGTCTTTTGAAGCTCTTAATGAGCATCTAGATTACATGAAAAGCCTGAAAATAAAAATTAAAAGATAATCAGTTTAAATTTATTAATTGTTCGATAATAATTAAAGATCCTACGAATAAAGTCATTATGCCAAAATATTTTTTTAATTGATCCCCTGAAATAAATTTTGATATATAATTTCCTATTAGCACTCCTATCACAGTTGCCATTAAGACATAAAAAACAAAAACCCAATCTACTTCAAACCCTTGATAAAGATCACCTCCAAAACCTATAATCGATTTCATAGCAATGATCAACAGAGACGTTCCAATTGCTATTTTCATTTCAAGTCCTGCTAATAAAACTAAGGCTGGTATAATCAAAAAACCACCTCCTGCACCAACTAAACCTGTAATAGCTCCCACAACAACACCTTCAAATATAACTAAAATCATTTTTGTAATTTTAGTTATATTTTTTTTATTTACTTTAGGCTTACGCTCTTTGATCATCATTAATCCTGAAAAGAACATCAAACAAGCAAATATAAAAAGAATTAAAAAGCTTTTTGTAATTGTAATACCAAAAGTTAATGAGTTAGGAATTAAGGGTAAGAGTAATTGACGAACAATTAAAACTCCTAAAATTGACGGGATACCAAAAATGAATACAGTTTTGATATCAATAGTTCTTTGTTTAAAATAAACATATGAAGCCATGAAGGCCGTAAGACCCACTAGCAATAAAGAATATGTTGTCGCTTCAATTGCATTAATACCAAAAATGTAAACTAAAATAGGCATTGTTAGAATCGATCCTCCAGCACCTAATAGTGAAAGTACTAGACCCATAATAAATGAACAAATAATACCTAGAATAAACATTTATGATTTAGAATATATCGAATGTTGATTTGAGTTTTTTTGAGAGATAATAAAAATTAAAAACAAACTATTATAAAGTTTTCTTTTCTAAGGGCGCATTTTGAAAAATCCAATTTTTGATCCCACCTATAAGGTGAAAACAATTTTTTAAGTTATAGGATTGAGAAATTTGAACAGCTAGTGTTGATCGATGGCCAACCGCGCAATACATTAAGATTTTTTTATTAGTTAATTGATCAAAATTTTTATAAATATATTCGGCAATTTGACTAGAAGTAATCTGAATTGAATCTTTAATTCTACCATCTCTTAAAATTTCTAACTCTTCTCTTAGATCAATGATGACCACTTGATCATTTTGCATTGATGACTGAAATTCATTTACAGTAATTCCATTAGTAGTTTTCTGTCGAGCAAAATCAATACCTAAATTTAAATTACCAGGTACTGCTATGTCCATCATCTTAGGATCGGGTAAATTTAAGTTATTCATAATTGCTGCATATTCATCCGCAGAGGTCACTTGTAATCGAGGGTTAAATTTTTTTTCTTCACCTAAAGTACTTACAGTATCTCCTTTATAATCATGAGCAGGATATAATAAAGTATCTTCAGGTAGCTTTAAAATCCTTTCAAAAATTGAATGATATGCATCATAAGGGTCGCCATTTTGAAAATCTGTTCTTCCAGTTCCACGAATTAATAAAGTATCACCAGAAAAAATTCTATCGTTCATAAGATAGCTAAAAGAATCATTTGTATGACCTGGTGTATGTAATGCTTTTAATTGAATATTTTCAATATCAACATTCTCATTGTCTTTAACCTGCATTGAAACGACATCTCCAGGAGACGCATCTCCCATAATTGTAATGCAATTCGTACGATCTCGAAGTTCAGCTATTCCCGAAATATGATCAGCATGTATATGAGTATCAATTACCTTAACAAGCCTCAGGTCTAATTCTTCAACTAATTTTATATATCTTTCAACATTCTCTAAAACTGGGTCAATAATTAATGCTTCTCCCCCTTTTCGACTTGCGATTAAATACGTGTAAGTTGAAGATACCTTGTCAAATAATTGCCTGAAAATCATTTTAGTTTTTTAAAATTTTCATTTGTTAATATGATAGGATATAATTAGATAAATGCACATTCAAAATGAATATTATTAACTTTACACCCATTGAATCTTTTACAGGAGGAGTCTTTATAGGTTTAGCAGTCGCAATTCTTTTTCTATTAAGAGGGAACTTTGCGGGAATAAGCGGCATATATTATAACTTAATGACTTTTAAAAAATCGGGTTTTTTGTGGAGATTATTCTTTATAATTGGATTAATTATTGGCCCAATAATATTAAAACTATTCAACTATCAAGATCTAGGTTTTGAAGTTCCTCATACAAATATTCTATTAATTATTACTGGAGGTTTGTTAGTGGGTTACGGAACTCAATTAGGCAGTGGTTGTACTAGTGGCCATGGTATTTGTGGTATAGGAAGACTTTCCATTAGATCAATAACTGCAACATTTACGTTTATTTTGACGGGCATTATTACTGTTTTATTATTAAGATTTTTAGGATTTATCAATTTATGAAAAATATAGCAATCCCTGTCTTTGTAGGAATACTATTTGGGATAGGTTTAACTATTTCAGGTATGACTAACCCTTCAAAAGTTATTGGCTTTCTTAACATTTTTGGAAAATGGGATCCATCATTAATTTTTGTTATGGGAGGAGCAATCTTAATTAGCCTTCCTACGTTTTTGCTACTACAAAAAAAAATTCCTTATCCTTTTTTTAACAAAGAAGAAGGCTTTCAGAAAATCTCTTTTAAAAGTATAGATTCATCTTTGATAATAGGTTCTGGCTTATTTGGTATTGGTTGGGGTATGGTTGGATTTTGCCCAGGTCCTTCAATAGCTTCACTATCTATGCTCAATGAAAATGCTTTAATATTTTTTGTTGCCATGAGCCTTGGCATGGTAATTAAAAAAATTATTTAAATTAAATCTGCTGACTACTGGTATTGAAAATGGATACTGCTCAAAAAAAAATTAGGTTAAATATTTTGTTTAAAAAATAATTTTAACCATTTCAATAATTTAAATTAATTTATTTTTATTTAAATATTGCTTAATTTTAAATCTTTTGAATATTTTTTATTTGAGTTTTTAATAACTGCTTGACCGCAACGCATCTTACCTGTTTTAATATTAAATGTGTATTGAGGTTCTCCATAAAGCTTCCACCCATTTGATAAAGCTTCTGAAATTCGATGGCAAAATTCTGAAGTATCGTTATCAGTAATAAATCTATATCCCTTCATTTTAAAATTTTTCCTCCTATTCAAGATGCTTAAATGCAGAATCTAAATCCTCAATTAAATCGTTTATATCTTCCAATCCTATAGATAATCTTATCATATTATCTGTAATGTTAAGTTTTTTTCTACCCTCTTCTCCTATTACTCGATGTGTTGTTGTTGCGGGATGTGTCACTAAGCTTTTAGTGTCACCGATATTATTAGAAATATCGAATAACTTTAAATTATTCATGAAATTAAAAGCATTATTATTTTTGACAGTAAATGTTACAACAGATCCGCCTTTTAACATTTGTTTTTTTGCTAGTTCATAATTTGGATGATTGGTTAAAAATGGATAGATAGTTTTTTCAACATTTTTATTTGAAATTAAATAATTTGAAATTTGTAACGCGTTGCTGCAGTGTTTTTCCATTCTAATATCTAAGGTTTCTATTCCTTTTAACAATATCCAAGCATTAAATGGACTTATTGATGGTCCTGTATGTCGAACAAAAGGTTTTAGACTTTCTTCGTAGAATTTTTTTGATGACATAATCGCTCCACCCATACTCCTTCCTTGACCGTCTATGTGTTTTGTTCCTGAATAAATTACAATATCAGCACCTAAACTTATTGGTTTTTGAAGTACGGGAGATGCAAAAATATTATCAACTATCACTTTTGCCTCGTATTGATGTGCGATTTTAGAGACTGCTTCAATATCTACAATTTCCATTGTTGGATTGGAAGGAGTTTCTATAAATACACATTTTGTATTTTTGTTTATATATTTTTTCCATTCTTCAATATTAGTTCCTTCTATTAAATGTGTTTTAATTCCATACCTTGGTAATATTTGATCAAAAACATGATAACAAGATCCAAACAGAGACCAAGAAGCCACCACCTCATCTCCTGTTTTAAGAAAACACATTAAAGCGCTAAACATAGCTGCCATTCCACTAGCTGTAGCAAAGCAAGCCTCAGAACCTTCATTGAGAGCCATTCTGTCTTCAAACATAGAAACAGTTGGGTTTCCATATCGAGAATACAGATAACCTTCGGTCTCCCCTGCAAAACGTGCCTTGGCCTCTTCAGCTGATTGGAAAACATAACCTGAATTCATAAATATAGCTTCGCTTGTTTCACCAAATTGTGAACGTACAAGTCCGCCACGAACTCTTTGTGTTTGTGTTCTGTAATTATTGTAAGAGGTCAGGCTTTATCTCCATATTTTTTAATATGCTCAGGTATTCTTTCATTAACTCCATACATGAAATGATTTTCCATTTTTTCTTTATATCTACTGGCAGGAACATTTCTACCTAAGGCTTCGGCAATTTCACGAATATGAATTGGGGCCGCCCCACAACAAACACCTAAGTATTTTATATTTAATTTTATTGCCTCTTCTGCAAAATTTCTAATTTCGTATCGATTACAATACAATGGATCTAGTGCAGTAGGAAAAGTTCTCCCATGAGGTGAAGGACATGAACAATTATTGTTATCATCAAGATTAAAAAAAGTCGGTTGATTATTATTTGTTCTGTAAGGTATTGGCAGTGCAGCGACATGGCATTTTAATACTTCTCTAATATCTTTAAGATAAGGTAACATTGTATTAGGACCTCTAAAGCAATTCATACCTACAACATCTGCGCCTCTTTGTTCAAGTTCTTTACAAGTATCTATTACAGAAACTCCGTCACGCATAATATTTTCACCCATAGGGGCTATCGTTAAAACAGCCGGTAGGCCCGATTTTTTAATTTCTTCAAGTGCTGTATAAGCTTCTTCTGCATAATAGAAAGTTTCTCCCACAATAAAATCAGCACCTTCGTCAACGGACCAACCTATCATTTCTGAAAACATAGATCTTATTTCTTTTTGAATACTTTTATCATTAGGGTCCCAGATATTTGTATTGGAAATATTGCCTGCAAGAAGATTTTTCTCTTTACCTTCACCGGGATTATCAGCTACATTTTTTGCTATTTTTAAAGCCGCTCTATTTAAAGGCTCTAATAACTCTTCCTTGCCAATTACTCTTAATTTTTCACGATGACCATTGTAAGTAAATGCTTCAACAATATCAGAACCAGCATGTTGAAAATCAAGATGTATATTTTTTAATGCTTCTGGGTTTTCCAAAGATAACTCTGGCACAAATTCACCAGAAGCTAAATAGCCTCTTCTTTCCGCTTCAAACAAAAATCCTTCAGCACAAATTACACTATCGTTTTCTAATCTTTCTAGTAATGTTCTTTTTTTAGTCATAACGCCTCCTATTAAATTACATATTTCCACAAGGAACAAAATCTATTGACCGATGTTCATCGTGTTGTAGATGTTTAATGTCTTGTGAAATTGAAAAATTTTTAAAATGTGAAAAAAATATTAAAATGAAAATTAAAATGAAAAAAAAAGCTTTTAAGTATAATGCTCTATTCATATTGGAAGTACCTCACTACAAAATATGAACCTAAAAATGAAAATATTAACCAAATCCAACCATGTAAACTTCCAGAAACAATACCCCCCAATAATGCTCCTATATTACAACCAAAGGCCAAACGAGCCCCAAGACCTAAAGCTAATCCCGATAAGATTAATTTAATATAATCATTGTTAGATAATTTTGAAATATCTGAAAATTTTCCAATATAAATTGAAGTTAAAAGTGACCCTAATAAAATGCCAATATTCATTAATGACGTAACCTCTAATAATATTGAACCTCTAATAAATTTTTGAGTGTAAGAATTAGAATTCCAAAAACCCCAATCATAAACGTTCATACCTAATAAATGAAAAAATTTTGAACCCCAAAGACTAAAACCGAAAGTTATAGACCAAGGATGACCACTAAGAATAATAGTTAAAAAACTTAAAATACTTATAAAAATAACAGCTAACCATAAAGGTATACGATGTTGGACATAAGAATTTTTAATATTTTGAATAAAAAAAAGTTTTTCTTTAAAAGGATCTTGTTTATTTAAAAATAAATATAATAAAATTAGAACAAAAAAAATAGAAACTAGATAATAATAATTATCAAATTTAATAATTTCAAATGAAGGCCATTGAATCCAATATTCAAAAAAATACGTGCCAAGAGTACTACCTAATATAAAAAATATAAGAGTTAAAAACATTTTAATATTTCCACCCCCAGCTGAAAAAAGAGTACCAGACGCGCATCCACCTGAAACTTGCATAGCTGCACCAAATATAAAAGAACCAATAATTAGTGAAAGTCCTACAGGTGCGAAAGATCCACCATGAGTAAAATTAAAGAAAAGACTTGGAGTATTAATTAAAGGAAAAATTAAAAGAGATGACAGTAAAATTAAAAAAATTTGTGCTCTAATACCTATACTATTTTTAGTGAGAATATATTTTTTCCAGGCACCTGAAAAACCAAAAAATGATAAATAGAAAACAATTCCCATTAAAATAGATACAAGAAATATTAAGCTATGGCGATAACCCAAATCACTATAAATGATAAGGGTTAAAGCAAGTCCAATAAATAAAAATAAAGAAAAAATTACTCTCTGCAGGTTCAAATTAAATAATATCTTTCTCTAAATGATCCCATTCTGCTAATGAACCGTCATACATTTTAACATCGGAATAGCCTAGGTATTCAGATAAGGCAAACCATGAAACAGCAGCCCAATGACCAGTATTACAAAAAGTAATTGCATTTAATTTATTGTTTACGCCTTGACTTAATAACAATTGCCTTACCTCTTCTTTAGATTTTAGTTTTGATGAATTGACTAACGTGATTAGATTTTGTTGTATGTTTTTAGATGACGGTATGGTTCCAAATCTAGAAACAGCTCCTGATTTTTCTTTACCTGAATATTGAATAGAAGGTCTTGCATCAATAAGCTCAATCTCATTATTCTTAATAGCGCTATCGACATCATTAGTCACTGCTAGATATTGACTAGTAAATTTTGCTATAAAATTTGAAGGTTTATTGCTACTTAAACCAATTTCATTTTCAAAACCGGATTGTATCCAATCTTGATAACCTCCATTTAAAATAGAAACATTATCATGACTTAATGTTTTAAAAGTCCAATAAACTCTAGCGGCTGAACCAAAATCACTAGAACTTGTGCCACCAGAAACGATAATTACATGGTCATCGTTACCTATACCTAAAGATTGAATTAATTTTTGTAAGTCTTGAATATCAGGCAATACACCAGGAACACCTTCTTTAGATTGGACTCTCCATCCATCTTCAATGTAATTACTATAAATTGAATTAGGTATATGAGATTTTATAAATTCATCTATAGAGCCACCATCAATTCTATTTCTTATATCTAATATTTTTATATTAGTTTGATTTAAATTATCATTTAACCAATTTGAAGTTACTAACGGCTCAGAGGCAAAAGTTATTGAAGATGATAGAAAAAAAAGTAATGAATAAATAAAAAGATTAGTTTTGTAGAAAATAGTTAATTTAAAATTAGGCATAGTTTATCTCTTTCTTTTTAAGAGCTTTATGACGTTAAAAGTAAAACGTTTTAGCTGGTTATTTTGTATCGCCGCAATTAAGTATAAATCACGATAAGTTCTATATAAAGAAAATTGTTCTATATGTCAAACAATTATTTATGATGTAAAAATCATCATTTAAAATATCGACAAAAAGTAGACAACATTGGTATAATAGAATGATAGATATGAGACAGAGTTACTATGAAATTGAAACAACTTGTAAGCGTGCTGCACGCGCAAGTGGATTTAGTTGGGGTGTAGCTGAAGAAATTGGTAAATCAATTCGATCTCTTGAAATAATGGGACTACCAGGTGTCAAAACCTTTTATAATTATCTTGAAGATGCAAAGGCAAAATCTTTCACAAAAGCTCAAAAAATCTTATTTAAAAATACTCAAGACAAAAAAATATTCTGTCCAATTGAAACTTCTGTTGCGATATTAGATGATTGCAAAAGTTTATTTCAAGATAATGCCGTCATAGAGTTTTCTCAAATGTGCCACCCTTTACTATTAGTACCTATGATTAACAGAGCATCTATTCTTATTGGTAAAAAAATTTTAATATCTTTCGATCAAATAAAAATTATTTTAAATTTTAATGAATCCATCACTCTTAATTCTGAGGGACCTTTTCCCAGTCAAACTACTAAGGTTTTAATTCAATCAATAAATGACGATGAAAAATATACAAATGAAGAATATGAGTATCTCTATCAACTCTCATTAGAAACATTCGTTGAAGAGTCTGAGGGTAAACTTAGCGGAGCTGGTGCCGGACTAACCGATAATGATTAGATTTTATACTTTAAAGCGGCAGTAATTAAGTATCTTAATATGTTTTCATACTCTTGATTATTAAGTTTTGTCAGGCTTGGATTTTTTAATGTCTTTCTTGTAATAGAAACGCCTATTAATATTGCTCCCAATAAATCAAAATTAATGGGCTTAAATTTATTTTTAATTTGATGAATAATTGGTTTTCTCATCATGGCATCATGGTGTTTTTGAACAATCTGTCCTACTTTAGGATCTGAAGCATTCATACACAACATTTTTACATAAGTTACTTCATCATTTAAATTTTTACTTTCCATAAATGACTCAACAAAGATATCTATAATGTTGCTTGAATTGATTTGATTTACCCACTCACTTTTATCTACTAATGTTTCTTCAAAAAGTTTTTTTTTATTTCCAAAATATCTAGATATTAGGGCTATATCTAATTTGACTGTCTTTGAGATATCTCTAAGGGAAACATTAGAATATCCTTTTGTCCAAAAAAGTTTTTTTGCTTCAATAAAAATTAATGTTTTTGATATGTCTGATTTTTTCATAATATTTGTCAACACTAGTTGACATTTGTATCTTTGTATATATAAATACTATCAAATAATTTCAAAATAATAGGAGAAAATTTAGTGAATATTAATAAAAATTTACCTGTAATGGTGACTGGCGCTACAGGGTTTGTGGCAGGCTGGATTATAAAAAAGTTACTTGAAAATCAAATTGTAGTTCACGCAGCAGTAAGAGATCCTAAGGATGAAAATAAGATTTCTCATTTAAAAGAATTAGCTAAAGAAAATAACGGCATTATTAAGTTTTTTAAAAGTGATCTTTTGCAAGATAATAGCTATAAAAATGCAATGGATGGTTGTGAAATAGTTTTTCATACCGCATCTCCATTTACTTTAGGTTTAAAAAGTCATGAGTATGTAGAGCCTGCATTAAAAGGAACTAGAAATGTTTTAAATTCTGTTAATATTACTCCTTCTGTTAAAAAAGTTATTCTGACTAGCTCTTGTGTAGCTATTATTGGAAATAATATTGACTGCAAACAATCACCCAGTAATACTCCTAATGAAGATACGTGGAATATAACTTCCTCACAAGATCATGAACCTTATGGCTATTCGAAAACACTAGCGGAAAAAGAAGCCTGGAAAATTAATAAAAACCAAAATCAATGGAAGTTAGTTGTCATAAACCCTTCATTTGTAATGGGTCCTTCTCTTTCAAATCACTCAACATCTGCGACTCATCAAATTATTCAAGACATGGCTAGTGGTAAAATGAAATCTGGTTGCCCTCCTTTTGAAATTGGAATGGTTGATGTAGAAGATGTAGCCACAGCTCATTTTAATGCCGCCTTTATGAATAGTTCAGAAGGTAGAAATATTATTTCAAACAGAACTGTTAAGCTTATTGAAATGAGTCAGATTTTGAGAAATAAATTTGGTGAAAATTTACCTTTTCCAAAAAAAACAATACCAAAAATAATGGCTGTTTTATTAGGTCCCATTTTTGATAAAAGCTTTACACGAAAATCTTTATGGAGAAATCTCTCCCATCCATGGAAGATA
>JAQWMI010000047.1 GCA_029246865.1 Alphaproteobacteria bacterium | reverse complement strand
GACCATATCTCCTGGAAATACAACCTCTGGTGCTAAACAACCATGAATAGGAGGCGTAGCCCAAAACTTTACTTTTTGATCATAATTATACATACCAAGTTTGTATTCTTTGGATTTTTTACTCACTACTTGTGGTTCAATACAAACTCTATCTCCGACTTTTAAGATTTTTTCATTTTCTCCAACTTCAATAACTGTTCCGGATCCCTCATGGCCTAATACCATTGGAGCATTGACATGCCATTGTCCAATTTTTCCATGTTCATAATAATGAATATCTGATCCACAAATACCTACTGTGTGCATCTTAATTTTTACATCATCTGGTCCTACCTCAGTGGGTAAGTCGATATCACGTAGCTTTAGTTCTAATTGTTTTTCTAATACTAAGGCCTTCATAATCTATCCTTTCCTATTTAACCTTTTCAAATATCATAAATCATCAAAATAAATGCTTTTTCAATAGCAAAATTTTTAGAAACTAAATTTTCTAACAATTTCATTCAAAATAGCTTTAATGCAATATAGCTTATTACTCCTATAAATAATAGGTCAAACTAATTTGTCTTTAGTGGGATAAATTTTTTTTTGTCATATTAACACTTAGTTATTCTTAATGTTAGTCCTTTCACAATTTGATTTTGAACTGCAAATAAAAATAGTAATGCAGGTATCATTGAGACTCTCAACAAAATTTTTAACAAATCCATTTTTTTTCTACAAAAACAATAAGTATTTACAATTCTTTTTTTTTAGCTATTTGACTTTGGTTTAGCTTATCTGTTCAATGAAGCCATGCATATTTCTTTGATAGAAATATTTCATCTGTAATTTTTGAGTCTTAGATTTTCATTTAAAAAGTTAATTATAAAAAATTATCATTAAAATGGAATATATTGCTCGATTAATATATCTTTTAAAGATATTATAATTTTATCTTTAAAAGGATTAATGAATGTTTTTAGAAAAATTTAGAGTTGATGGAAAAATTGCTTTAATAACCGGTGGCACAAGAGGGATAGGTCTCTCTATTGCTCATGCATTGGGAGAAGCAGGTGCTAAACTGGTTCTAACAAATAGAACTGACCAATTTGGAGGATTGGAAAGTTTAAAAAAGGCTAAATATGATGTCTCTTTTTTTGAAGGTGATTTACTAGACAAATCAATTCCTCAAAAAACTATTGATTACACTTTAGAAAAACATGGAAGAGTCGATATCTTGGTAAATAATGCTGGTATTGCAAAACATGGTGAGATGGAAGATTACAATGATGATTTTCTCGATAGTATTATGAATATCAATGTAGACGCAGTTTTTAGAATGTGTCGCTCCGTTATTACTCCAATGAAAAAACAAGGAGAAGGTACAATACTTAATATTGGATCTATTTCTGGTTTGGTGTCAAATATACCTCAGCCACAAGTCGCATACAACGCTTCTAAAGCTGCTGTTCATATGATGACAAAAAGTTTAGCGAGTGATTTTGCTAATAACAATATCCGTGTTAACGCAATTGCTCCTGGTTATGTTAGAACAGAAATGACAAATTTACCAAAAGAGCATGAGCATTGGTATCCAACTTGGAATAAATCTACTCCAATGAACAGAATGGCTGAAACTCATGAGATTGCATCAGCTGCTCTTTTTTTATGTAGTCCAGCTTCCAGTTATGTTACAGGTGAAGTCTTGGTTGTTGATGGAGGATACACTTCAAGATAAATAATCTTAAGATGTAAATCAATATCTAAATACCAATTACCATTATAATAATATAAATATCTTTCTAAAAAGGGCTTTTCTATATTTTTTCAATTTCTTAATTAATTAATCCTTTAAAATAACTAAATAACTTTATTTTTATTTTTATTTAATTCATTTTTAAAGAGTGAGAGTAATTTTTTATAATCAGGGATAATTTGATATTCATGAGAATATTTTCTAGTATTTAAAATATCATCCCATTGAATAGTTTTTAAATCATTTTTGCTAAATTTAGAAAAAATTTCTTTATTTCCCATTTGTAGAACAGGATTACAAGTAAACTTTGACATGGCTATTTCATAACATTTTTCAGGTTGTAAAATATAATCTAAAAAATTTTCAGATTGATTAATATTTTTATTTTTAAATATAGATGTTATTTCTGTAAAAATTATACCCTGTTTTAAGTTATTAATTTTATTTTTTGGAGTAATACCCATTAAATTATGAAAACCTTCTTTTCTAGCGGGAGAACAAGTGTAGGCTCCACCAGATAAATAAAATCGTATATCTTTTCTATTGAGTTTTTTATTTAAGGTTAAATAATTGCTTGAGATTACTTTTGCATTATTTAACCAAAACGCACATAATAATTGAAAATTAATAAATTCCTGTTTGTTTAACTTTTTGAAAGGGTTTATCCCTGCTGCCAGTGAAATATGCATGATATTAAAATCTTCAAATAAGAGAATTCCATATTTATTTTTATTATCTTTAACTAAATGATATCCATTAAGTTCTGCTGAATTTTTTGATATAAGTTTTGAATTTATAACAAAATTAAAACTTCCAAACCTTTGCGCTATTCCAATAATCTTATTTTGATCTTTATTTTTTGTCCAACGTGAGAGATGATTAAAAATTGTAATGTAGTCTTCGTACATACTATTATATTTTAAATAATTTAATTCTTGGATAAGGTCATGTTTCCAAAGAAAATCTCTGATAAAAGCATTATTGATATTCAGCACATCACATTTTACTAATTTTTTTTTAATTTTATTTGCTATTTGGAAATCAGATATGAAGCTTTTTGATACAATTTTTTGGTTAAACTTTCTTAAGTATTTCTTTTGATTATAACCTTCCCAACAATATATTTTCATGATTAAATTTTAAATTAATTATGAAAACTCCTAAAGCTAATAATTTAAAAAAAACATTTAGCTCGTTACCATTAAAATGGTATTACGATGAAAAGCAATTTCAAAAAGAATTAAATAAAATTTGGTCTCATAATTGGGTTTATGTATGTCATGAGTCAAGTTTAATAGATAATCTATCATATAAAACTATAACTATTTCGAAACAAAGCATTCTAATTTTAAAAGATAAAGAAGGATCCTTTTCAGCTTATTTAAATACTTGCAAACATAGAGGTTCAATTATTTTAGATAACCTACAAGGAAAACTCAAATCTAATGTATTAGTTTGCCCTTATCATCAATGGTCATATAACGCTTCTGACGGATCTCTTCTTAAAACTTCATCCAAACCTAATGATGATTTTGATAAATCAAAATATGGTTTAAAGAAAATTCAATTAAAAATTTGGAATGGACTTATTTTTATAAACCTAAGTTCAAAAAAATCTTTTTCTGTAAAAAAAGTCTTTCAGTATTTTGATAAAACTATTTCAAAATTAGATATATCAAAATTTGAATTGGGTTTTACTTGGACTAAAGAAGTTAAATGTAATTGGAAAATTTATTGGGAAAATTATAGTGAATGTTTACATTGTCCAAACATTCACCCTGAACTCTCTAAACTAGTTCCCTTATATCAAAGAAGGCTGGTGGATGTTAAGGATGTGGAGAATTGGAAAATCTTAAAAAAAAATTCTGACCCTAGGTTCCAAGGCGGCTTAAGAAAAGGTGCTGATACTTGGTCGTCTGATGGAAGTTCTCAAGGTCATTATATTAAAAATCTTCAAGAGGAAATTCATACTAAAGGTCAGATTTATATTTCTTCTTGGCCTTCAATGTTCTTGGGTGTTTACGGTGATCATATAAGAGTTGTCAGGATACTTCCTTTATTAAATGATAAAATACAATTGACTGCAGAATGGTTATTTCAAAATGAAACACTCCGAGATCCCAAGTATGATATTAAAAATGTCACTGATTTTGGTATATTAGTTATGAAACAAGACGCAGATGCCTGTGAGCTGAATCAAAAGGGAGTTTATAATTATAATAATGAGAAGGGTGTATTAATGCCTGAAGAATATATAATTAAAGATTTCCAAGATTGGTTAAGAAGGTCGATTAAACTTAACTAAAAGCAATTGCCGCACCTAATAATGCAGCAACAAGTCCAATTCTTCCTATTGAAGCAATTCTCTTCATTAAAATAGTATTAGGAGCCGTTTGATTTTTTGATGATGCGTGTAAATGAAAATTTCCAAAAGCTGAGGCCGCTAATACTATTAAAGCTCCAAATAACTTCATGTGAAATGCCCAGTGAATTGAAAAGCTTCCATAAATTAAGTTCACTAAGGTTAAGCCACTAATCCATAAGATTATAATAGAAATAAGACCAATAATCCCGAGAACCTTAAAAGCTTTTCCTAGATGAGGTTCGGGTATTTTGTTTGCTTTTGTATATATTGATTGGATTACCGCGCCTCCGACACCTATACCTCCAGCTGCAAAAATTGAGAGGTAATGTATTAATTTAAGAATTATCTCCATGATATTTTGACCGATAATGTGTCCATATATCAATTTGATTGTAGGTAATTTCTATTATATTGATATTAAAATATTATGAATTTTCAAGAAGCTAGAACAAATATGGTATTGAACCAGCTAAGAGCTAATCGAATCTCTAATAATGATTTAGTGGATATTTATGAAAATATGGAAAGAGAAAATTTTTTCCCTGATGATTTAAAACATCTATCTTACTCAGATACTTTAATCAAACACAGTGATGGGAGATTTATTTTACCACCATTAACTTCAGCTAATTTAATCCAATCACTTGATGATATTAAAGATGATTATATTTTAGAAATTGGTTCTTCTATTGGCATCAGTACGGCAGTGATGTCTAAGTTAGCTTTGAGCATTGATTGTGTAGAAACTTCTGATGTAATGCTTCCAATTTTTAAAAAAAATTTATCCAAAGATTTTTTTCAATGTAATTTATTGCCGGATTCTATTAATGATATTTTTGAAAACAAATCTTTTGATTTTAGTAAATATTCAAAAATCGTAGTTAACGGATCTCTTGATCAGGAGCCAAATGACATTATCAAAAGAATGAATCCTGGTGCAGTATTAGTTTGTATTATTGATAATCAAGAGCTCAAGCATAAAATTGTAAAATATGTGAAATCTGAAGATACATGTTCTAGAATTATTTTAGATGAAGCTGTTACAGAGTTTATATATAAATTTGTTACTAAAGAGCCATTTGTTTTTTAATCTATGGATGATTTCCAAGATAAAAAAAAATATGAAACTGAAATATATCAACAATGGTTAGATAAAAAATGCTTTCAGCCTTCTTATAATTTCGATAAAAATTTTTCTATCTGTATTCCTCCACCAAATGTTACGGGCTCTCTTCATATGGGACATGCGCTGAATAATACAATCCAGGATATCCTTATCCGTTATCATAGAATGAATGGTTATAATACCTTATGGCAACCTGGTACTGACCATGCGGGTATTGCAACACAAATGGTTGTTGAAAGAAATTTAGCGGAAGAGAATATTTATAGAAAAGATCTTACAAGAGAGCAGTTCATTGAAAAGGTATGGGAGTGGAAAGAGCAATCAGGTTCAACTATTATTAATCAATTAAAAAGATTGGGTAGTTCTGCTGATTGGTCAAGAGAACGATTCACAATGGATGAAGGTCTTTCTGAGGCTGTAAGAAAAGTTTTTGTTACTCTTTATAAAGAGGGTTTAATTTATAAAGATCAAGCTTTAGTTAATTGGGATACTAAATTCAAAACTGCTATTTCTGATTTGGAAGTCATTCAAACAGATGTCAGTACTAAGCTATATTATATCAAATACCTAAGTTCTAATGGACAACATATTACAATTGCAACTATAAGGCCTGAAACAATTTTTGGTGACATGGCAATTGCGGTGAATGAAACAGATGAAAGATTCCATTCTTTCAAAGATACACTCTTTAATGTACCGCTGACTAATAGAAAAATACCTTTAATTCAAGATGATTACTCGGATCCAGAAAAAGGATCTGGTGCCGTTAAGATTACTCCCGCTCATGATTTTAATGATTTTGATGTTAGCAAAAGGCATGATTTAGAACTACTTAATATTCTTAATGAAGACGGGACGATGAATGAAAATTGTCCTGAAGGTTATGTTGGATTAGACAGATTTGAAGCCAGAAAAAAAATTGTCAAAGAATTAAAATCTTTAGATTTAATTGAAAAAATTGAAGATTATAAAACAACTATTCCTTATGGAGATAGATCTAATACGGTTATTGAACCTTATTTGACGTTTCAATGGTATTGCAATGCAAAAGAATTAGCTAAAGATGCAATTTCTGCAGTTAAAACGAATAAAACTCAATTCTTTCCTTCAAATTGGGATAAAACCTATTTTCAATGGATGGAAAACATTAGACCATGGTGTATATCTAGACAAATTTGGTGGGGTCATCAAATCCCTATTTGGTATGGACCTGATGGAAAAGAATTTTGTGCCGAAACGGAAGAATTGGCAAGAGCTGAAGCGGTTGATTATTATAAAGCTGATAAAATAATTTTAAAAAGAGATAAAGATGTTTTAGATACTTGGTTTTCCTCAGCTTTATGGCCTTTCTCGACTCTTGGATGGCCGGAAAATAATAAAGTATTAGAAAACTTTTATCCCAATTCTGTATTAGTAACAGGGTTTGACATTATCTTCTTTTGGGTTGCCCGCATGATGATGATGGGAAATAAGTTTATGAAAGAGACCCCATTCAAGACTGTCTATATTCATGCTTTAGTGAGAGATGAGAATGGTCAAAAAATGTCAAAATCTAAGGGCAATGTCATTGACCCATTAGAAATTATTGATCGTTACGGCTCGGATACATTAAGATTTACATTAACCTCACTCAATACACCTGGAAGAGATGTCCGTTTAAGTGAACAGCGAATAGCCGGTTATAGAAATTTTATTACCAAAATTGTTAATGCATACAAATATGCCGAATTTAAAAATATTTATCCTTTAAAAAATAATAATAAAATAGAAGTAAAAAACATATTTAATCTATGGATTTTAGATGAATTACATAAAACAAACTCTGAAATTCAAAAATATTATCAAGGGTACTTATTTCATGAAGTTGCTAATAAACTTTATCATTTTACCTGGCATACTTTTTGTGATTGGTATATTGAGATATCAAAAACATTATTAGATGGTCCTGATCGCGAAGAAACAATTTATACATTTAATTTAGTTTTTAATTCACTTCTTCAGTTACTTCATCCAATTGTTCCTTTCATAACTGAAAAATTGTGGCAGAAAAATAATGATTCAATACTGATGACAAAGCAGTGGGAAAATTTAAATATTAAAATAGAAAAATCTTCAATCGATCAAGCTAGTTTGTTTATATCTTTTGTAGAAGAGGTCAGGTCTGTGGAGAAACTATTTGAAATTAAAAAGGATGAAAAAATTGAAATATACTCACCAGACTCCCACCTTCAAGAGGTCCTTATTTCTAATAAAGAAATATTTGAATTTATGTCTAGAAAGAAATTAAAAAAATCTGAAATTATAAATTCAGTAACTTTGCCTTTTAAAGATAAGGAATTCCAAATTCTTTTTGATAATACCGACTTTACAAAAATAAAAGAGAAATTATCAAAAAATAAAATAAATTTAGATAAAGAGGAAATGTCTATTTCTAAGAATTTATCAAATGATAACTTTATTCAAAAAGCTCCTGAAGATTTAATAGCACAAAATACTTTAAGGCTTGAGGCAATAAAACTAGAATTAATAAAAATCAATAGTATATTATTAAATATCTAATATGGTTGATAAAAAAAAATTACCTAGTCGTCATGTATCTGTAGGTCCAACAAGCGCCCCACATAGATCTTATTATTATGCTATGGGCATGACAGAAGAACAAATTAACCAACCTTTCGTTGGTGTGGTTACCACATGGAATGAAGCTGCTCCCTGTAATATCTCTCTCTCAAGACAAGCTCAATCTGCTAAAAAAGGTGTATGGGACGCTCACGGAACACCAAGAGAATTTACTACAATTACCGTAACTGACGGAATTGCAATGGGACACGAAGGAATGAAATCGTCACTAATTAGCAGGGAAATTATAGCTGACTCCACTGAGTTGACTGTTAGAGGTCATTGCTATGATGCTCTAGTAGGATTAGCTGGCTGTGATAAATCTTTGCCAGGCTTAATGATGGCTATGCTTCGTTTAAATGTTCCATCTGTTTTTATGTATGGGGGCTCTATTTTACCAGGTGTTTATAAAGGTAAAGATGTAACTGTGGTTGATGTTTTTGAAGCTGTGGGAAAACATTCTAGTGGTAACATGACTGATCAAGAGCTTCATGATTTGGAATGTGTTGCTTGTCCATCAGCAGGTTCATGCGGTGGTCAGTTTACTGCAAATACCATGGCTTGTGTTTCTGAAACTATTGGATTAGCTCTTCCTGGATCGGCAATGACTCCAGCTCCCTATGAAAGCCGTGATAAGTATGCTTATGAAAGTGGAAGGGTTGTAATGGATTTAATTGAAAAAAATCTTCGTCCAAGAGATATTGTTACAAAACAATCTTTAATTAATGCAGCTATTGTTGTTTCTGCTTCAGGTGGTTCCACTAATGCAGGTCTTCACCTACCAGCTATGGCTAGTGAAGCTGGAATAGATTTTACGCTTGATGATGTTACTAAAATTTTTCAGTCAACTCCTTATATTGGTAACCTTGCTCCAGGTGGAAAATATGTTGCTAAAGATCTCTACGAGATAGGAGGCGTTCCTGTTTTAATTAAGGTTTTAATCGATGGTGGATTGATCGATGGATCATGTATGACAGTAACTGGAAAAACATTAGCAGAAAATGTTAAGGATGTTGAAGTTCCAAAAGATCAAGATGTTATTTACCCTATTGATAAACCTATTAGCAAAACTGGCGGAGTCATTGGACTAAAGGGAAGTTTAGCACCTGATGGTGCTATCGTTAAAATTGCTGGTTTAAAGAAACTTTATTTTAAAGGCGAGGCTATATGTTTTGAAAGAGAAGAAGATGCTTTAAGCGCTGTGCTAGAGGGTAAAATCAAATCAGGCCATGTACTTATTATTAGGTACGAAGGACCCAAAGGTGGACCTGGAATGAGAGAAATGCTTTCAACTACAAGTGCCATATATGGCCAGGGTCTTGGTGAAGAAGTAGCTCTTATTACCGATGGACGTTTCTCTGGAGGTACCAGAGGTTTCTGTATTGGTCATGTC
>JAQWMI010000046.1 GCA_029246865.1 Alphaproteobacteria bacterium | reverse complement strand
TGGAGTCGCAGACTTAAGTAATTTTTTTAACTACATCCCTTGGATATTTATGTTTTTTATACCCGCAGTTACTATGAAGAGCTGGTCTGAAGAGAAAAGAATGGGAACCATTGAGTTACTTATGACTCTCCCTATTCCTCTTTGGAAAATTGTTGCTGGCAAGTTTCTTGCAACTTGGATTTTTGTGAGCTTGGCAATAATTCTAACTTTCCCTATTTGGATAACAACTTGTTATCTAGGGGATCCTGATAATTTTTTAATTTTTGGTACCTATGTAGGTTGTATATTAATGGCTGGCGGATATGTGTCATTAGGAATATTCTTCTCTTCACTCACAAATAATCAAATTATTGCATTTATCATATCTATAGCAGCTTCTTTTATCTTCACAATTGCAGGTTTTCCCCTGATTATAAACGTTTTTTCATCATTTCTTCCATTAGAACTTTTAGAATTAATAGCAAATTTTAGTTTTTTATCCCATTTTACTACTATTCAAAGTGGGTATTTCTCACTTAGCTCTTTTATATATTTCATAACATTTATTTTGTTATGGAATTTTTTAACAATTCTTAAATTATCAGATAACTCATGAACAAGAACTACTTAATAAAAAAACCAATTTTAGTTTCAGTTATAAGTATTGTTGTAATTTTCTTATCTATTAACTACATCAATCTGAAAGTTAATTTAAATGTGGGGTCTGATCTCACAGAAAGCAAAACATTCTCAGTCTCTGCAGGAACGAAATCTGTTTTAAAAAATATCGAAGAGACTATGACAATCAATTTTTACTATTCTCGCGATGTTGCAAAAACAATTCCAATGATTCAGAGTTATGCAACTCAAATTGAAGGATTACTGAAAAGGTATGTAAATTTATCGAAAAAAAATATTAATTTAAATATAGTCAACCCCGAGCCTTTTTCTGACGAAGAAGATCAAGCAGAGAGATCTGGACTACAAGGTTTCCCTATTGGACAAGATGGCACAAAGTTATTTTTTGGACTTACCGCCACAAATTCAACTGATGACTCAGAAAAGATTGCTTTTTTTGATCCGTCAAGAGGGGCTTACTTAGAAAGTGATTTAACAAATATTATTTACAAATTAAATGATGTTAACAAACCGAAAATTGGTTTTTTATCTTGGGTAGAGACAATGCCTCCTATGGGGCCAGATGGCCAATTAGGACAAGGTGAATACACTATTCTTGAAGAGCTGAGTTATTTTTATGAGATAGAATTTTTAGACCAAGACGTTGAAGAAATTAATAATATTGACTTGCTAGTTGTTTATCATCCATCCGATGTATCTGAAAAAACTGAATATGCTATTGAGCAGTTTATTTTAAATGGAGGAAAAGCTACTATTTTTCTTGATTCATATTTTGAAAAGGCCGATCACTCCAATAAAGTTTCAAAATTAGATAACGTTCTAAAAACTCTTAACATTAATTTTAATGAAAGCATCATTGCTGATGGATTACAAGCTACAAGACTTCAAGGTAATTTTTCTGAGTCAACTTCCTTACAAACAGTTCTAAAATTAAATTGGCCTGAAATTAGAGAAAATTCCATTAATCAAAATGAACCATATTCACAAGGCTTATCATTGGTGAGATTAGTTTCAGCTGGTGGTCTTTCTCAACTCAAAGATGAAAGTAATTTAAAATACATACCCATACTTTCTTCTTCAGAAGCTAGTATGGAAGTTGATTTTGAACAAACACAAGACCTCATCTCTCTTATTAATTCTTTTAAGCCATCAGGAGTAATTTTTGATTTCGCTGCGCGAATTTCTGGAGAAACCCAAAGTTCTTTTGAGCAAAGTGAAGTAAGAAAAGAAAACCACATATCTAAATCACTGGAACCTATTAACGTGGTAGTTTTTAGTGATGCTGATTTTATACGTAATCCTTTTTGGGCTCGAATTGAAAATTTCTTAGACTCTCAGGTGCTCGAGGAAACTGCTGATAATGGAGCTTTAGTAACAAATATTTTTGATACTTTGACCGGTTATGAGGAACTCCTTACAATAAGAAAAAAACAATCACCCTTTAGACCCTTCACCGTAGTTCAAAAACTACAAGCAGAAGCTGAAAGAAAATATTTAGGACAAGAGCAAGAACTTCAAAATAAACTTAATGATGCTCTTAGTAAAATTCAGAACTTATCAGGTAACCAAGTAGGAGAAGAATTAAATTTAACAGATAAGCAAATAGAAGAATTAGCATTATTTCAAAATGAGGTTGAAGTAACCAGAAAACAATTAAGACAGGTAAGAAGTGAGCTAAGAAAAGATATTGATAATTTAGGAGCTATAATCAAAACTATTAATACTTTTGCTCTGCCTGTATTTGTAATTTTTTTATTATTTATTCTCCCTAGAAAATTAGGTATCAAAAAAAGGTTAGGTAGAAAGTCATGAAATTAAAAGAATTAAAAATTTTAGTGAACATTGCTGTAGTTCTTTTATTAGTATCTATATTTGTTTTTTTAAACTCTCAATCTGGATTTAAACAAACTAAAGAAGAAATTCTTGTTCAAGACTTTGACAAATTACTAGCAGACTTGCATACAATTAAACTCTCCAGTAAGGACCATGAAACAGTAATTCAAAAAGATGGTGTATCTTGGATCTTAATATCTCATGATAATTTTCCTGCTAATGCAGAAACTTTAAGAAAGTTTTTTTATAACTTAAGAGAAGCTAAAATTATTGGTCTTAAAACATCTAAAGAAGAATTACTCTATAAGCTAGGATTATCAGAAGAGTCTAAAATTAGAATTGATTTAGATAATCAAGATGGCCAATCAATCGAAAATTTTGAATTAGGCGTGTTTAATTATTTAGTTGGCGGTACTTATGTAAAAAATATCGACGATAGCCAAGCTTATTTGGTATCTTCTAACATCAGTACTGATGCAGAAGGTTTTAACTGGATGTCACCTTACTTAATCAATATCGGTCCTAATCAAGTTAAAAAAGTAACAATCATGAAGCCTTTCAAGAAAAAAATTATTCTTGAAAAAGAGGATGAGGATTTTTTAGAGCTGCAGACTTCACTACCGAAAACTATTGATGAGTATGTATCAAAAGATGTTCAAGGTAATTTGCAGTCAATTGAGTCTGAGGGATACATTTTAAGAAAAGATATAGAAAATAAATCTCCAATACTAAAAGCAGAATATGAATTTTTAAATAATTCCTCCTTATTATTGAATTTTTTTGAAATAGATACAGCAATCTTCATTACATTAGATTTTACAAATCTTCCTTCAAACCTACCTCTTGAAAAAAGAATTACAGATAGCTTTGCAGGAGACCAATATGAAATTAGCTCCAATGCTCTTATGCAATTTGGTTTTCAAGTTAATAAGATGAATTATGATAATTTAAATATTGAACCTGAAGATAATAATTAAAAATTAATTTTACTTGAAAATCCCTAATCTTTGATCAGTATACTTACATATGTCTGGTGAAAACTTTATATTTTGGGACTTAGAAACAACTGGTCGTAATGATAAATTTAATCAAATCACACAAGTAGGTGCTGTACTAACAGACCAAGATTTTAATGTTAAAGATAAATTGGAATTGCACAGTAAACTGAGAGAAGGTAAATGGTTTGAGCCTGGAGCCTTATTGACAACTGGTGTAGATCCTATGTCTCTATTTAATAACAACTATCCAACTTATTACGAAGCCATTGCACAACTCTATGAAACATTTTTAGAATGGTCCCATTATTCTGCAACTTTTATTGGTTTTAATTCAGTCAGCTTTGATGAGCCTTTTTTAAGACAAGCATTCTATCAAAACTTAATGCCCGAACTTTACATGACTGTAACTAACAAAAACTTAAGAATGGACGTATTTGAGGTATTAAGATTAGTTTCCGTTTTTCATCCAGAGCACATTAGAGTAAATAAAGATGAAAAAGGTCATGCGATATTAAAGCTGGAAAATGTTGTAGCGGCCAATGATATTAAAGTTCATTACGATGCTGGCCCACATGATGCTGTATTTGATGCACTTGTTACATTGGAGCTAAATAAAATATTATCTACTAGGTGTCCTAAATTATGGGAGGCAGCTCTTAATTTTAGAAAAAGAGATTATCCAAAAAGTTTTATGTTAGAAAATACGGTTTTTACTAACTTAACCTTCTGGGGCAGAAGGCCATCTATAAAAGCACAAACTCTAATTGGAGGAGTTCCCGACAGAGCACATAGTTATCTAGTATACAATTTACTTTTTGATCCTGAGGAAATGATAAAATTGGATGATAAGCAGCTTCTAAAAAAAATGACTGATGGTTCTAATAGGATATCTGAAATTTTTGATGGCTCTAAATCAAAAGTACTTCTGAACGAAAGTTACTGTTTTAAAGATAGTAAATTTGCAGAAGTGGGAATTGATACGTTAAGACAAAGGGCAAGATTTATCAATCAAAATGAAGATTTTTCATCGCGCTTGATAAAACTACATATAGAGAGTCAAAAAATGTGGCCAGAACCAATCTTTATAGAGGAGAGAATATTTGAAAAATTTCCCTCAGCCCAAGATAAAAAAACAATGATTGGCTTTCACACAGCACCTAACTCAAAAAAATATGAAATTTCAAAACAATTCCAAGACAATAGATATCAAGAATTAGCCATAAGAATTCTCTATGAAATTGCACCCCAAACTATACCGGAAATTGAAAAACAAAATTATGAATTTGAAATTAAAGAAAGATTTAATGAAGACGATAAGTCTAAATGGAATTCCAAAAATAGAATATTAAAGCAATTAGAAACTGATGTAGAAAATATGATAGAAAATGAAGAAGAAAAAATTCTTTTCAAGCAGAGAGTAGTAAGTTTTTTAAACGCCGAGTCAGCCAAATGGTCTTAATAAAAAAATAATTTAGTTAAATAGTCTTTAAATATTGGTGAATAGATTGACCATAATCAGACTTATTATATTTTTGACTGATGAGTAAGAGTTGATCTTTTGTAATAAAACCCATTTCAAAACAGGCAATCTCATAAGAACCTAATTTTTGTTTTTGCAAATCCTCAAAGTTTTTAACTTTTGACGATGCTTCCAAAAGAGACTTTGCGTTTCCTGTATCATGCCATTCAATCGACTTATCCAATATTTGCAGTCCCAACTTATCCTTTTTTAAATATATCTCAATCAAGTCAGTAATTTCAAGTTCTCCTCTTTTTGAAGGTTTGAGTTGTTTCACAAACTCAGTGGCCATATGGTCAAAAAAATACATACCAGGAATAATTAAATCACTCTTAGGATGAATAGGTTTCTCTTCAATTCTGATAATTTGATTATTTGCATCAAGTTCGATGACACCAAATTTTTCAGGATCTGAGACAGGCAAACCAAATACACCTCCACCTACTTCCAACATTTTTTGGTGAGCTAATTTAGCATAATCAAAATATTTTTTTCCAAGAAAAATATTGTCACTTAAAGCTAATACTGAAGGTGCACCATTTAAAAAATTATCAGCAATTATATACGCATCAGAAATACCTCTTTGTACTTTCTGTATCTCATAACTAAAATTTAAACCCACCTCTTCACCAGTGCCAAAGATTTTTTTAAATAAAGAAGCATCATCTTCTTGGATAATAAATAAAATATCTTTTATACCTAGTCTTACTAATGTCTCCAGTGGATAGTATATCATTGGCTTATCGTATACAGGTAAGAGGGGTTTAGATAAAGGCAGCGTCGCAGGCATCAGTCTTGCCCCTTTTCCTGCAGCAAGTAAAATACCTTTTGTATTTTTATTCATTGAGTTAATATTATAAAGACAGCAATAAATATGAGAAGAAAAAAAGAAACAATAATATACTGCATCTTTTTTTTTTCAGGATCGATAATTAAATCTCTCTGAGATAAAAAATTAATAAGTTTATTGTTTGCATCAACTACAGGAAGATGACGAATATTATTTTGAGTCATAATTTTTTGAGCCTCGACTACGCTTGTATTCAAGTTAATAGACTTAATCTCTTTAGTCATAATATCGCTTGCGGTGACAAGATCAGAGTCTCTTCCAGTTTTGACCAATTTACGAACGATATCTCTCTCAGATAAAATGCCTATCAACACATTATCACTATCTAGCACAGGTACTGCTCCGATATCTTTTAAATCCATTAGATCAGCTATCTCACTTACAGTGGAATCATGGTTAAAAGAAAAACACGGATCATTACTTTTTATTTTTGATAAATCCTTGATCATTACCATAATGACACAACATTATTGATAAAAACCATTAAACAAAAATAACTTATTGAAGCAGGATAAAATTTCAATAAATACAAGATTTTTGTTTCATTTCACTATATAAATGAAGTGATGTTTCAATTTTTTTTAAAAAAAAACTGGTGGCACTGGTCAATTCTAGGGTCAATACTCATTCTTTTTACTAACTGGTATATTGTTCAGTTAGACGTACAGATAAATGAATGGTTTGGTTCCTTTTATGACATCATTCAAAAAGCACTCTCAGAACCGGGCACAATTACTTTAGGAGAATATTATGGCCAGCTATTAACCTTTGGTAAAATTGCTGGTTTATATATCGTTATTGCAGTTATATTAGATTTTTATACAAAGCATTTTATTTTTAGATGGAGAACATCTATGAATGATTATTATACTGAGCACTGGGATCAGTTACGTAATATTGAGGGCGCGGCCCAAAGAATTCAAGAAGATACGAGAATTTTTGCTGGAATTATGGAAGGGCTTGGGGTTGGTTTTATGAGATCTATTATGATCCTTGTGGCCTTTCTACCTATTTTATGGGGACTATCTGATAGTGTTACAGCTCTCCCTATTGTAGGTCCAGTTGATCAAGGATTAGTTTTTGTAGCCATACTATTTGCAATGGCCGGAACGGTAGGCTTAGCTACAGTTGGTATAAAGTTACCAGGTCTTCAATACAACAATCAAGTTGTTGAAGCTAGGTACAGAAAAGAATTAGTCTTAGGTGAAGATGATACTAGCCGTGCTGACCCACCATCTGTTGTAGAGCTTTTTGGAAATGTAAGAAAAAATTACTTTAAACTTTTTTTTCATTACATGTATTTTGATGTCGCCAAGTGGTCGTATTTACAATTCGGTGTTCTAGTTCCTTATATTGCCTTAGGTCCAACGATTATTGCTGGAGTTTTAACACTCGGTGTAATGCAACAGATTATTAGAGCGTTTGGTAAAGTTGAATCTTCATTTCAATTTCTTGTTAATTCTTGGACAACGATTGTAGAATTAATTTCTGTTTGGAAAAGATTAATTGAATTTGAGAAAAATTTGAAAAAAACTACAGATACTGCCAAGGTGCTTTAATCATAATCTGTGTCATAACAGCAATAGAAGATATTGCAATAATTGCTACCACAACCCATATCCATTTTTTTTTCTCGTAGTCTTCTCCATTTTTTTTTGAATCCATATTAGTTAATTATCAATTTATAGTAATGAAATCAATTAAACTTTTTTCGATAAACCATTTTATCAATTTTTTCATAATCATTTAATAATCTTTGCGCCACTAAATTACTCTTTTCAACTTGATGAATAAAGAAATCTAATTCTAGAGATAGGGATATTTCTTCAACTTTATTAAGAAGTGCTCTTCCTACTCCCATTTTTCTGTAGCTTTGATCGACAAAGATAGTTTCTAAAAAAAGATATTTTTCAAAAAAACCCTCAAAAATAGAAGCAACAATAAATCCAAGAAATTCGCCTTCATTCTTGGCTGAAAAAGCGAAGCATTCTTCCTTAAGGGAAGAAGTCCAAAAAAGATTAAAATTATGTTTCGATTTATTGTTCTTTTGAGATTTCTCAAACATCTCTTTCCAGGCTGTCAAATGAATCTCTTTAGGTTTTTCGATCATAAACATTTATTGCTGATTATAGCAATAATAGAGCTATTCTAGAAGTGATTAGAAATCAAAAATAAGGCTGTTTAATATAAAATCCTTGAAATACTTGACCTTTGAAATATTGTCACCACTTTAGGTATATGAACATTTTAGAAAATATCAAAAATTATATTCAATCAATCCAAAAAAGAGATCCTGCCGCATCTTCAATATTGATAGTTCTTCTTACCTATCCTTGCGTTAAGTCAATTTTTTTTCACATTATTGCTCACAAAATTTGGAATATGAATTTACATATTATCGCTAGAATGATTTCTCAATTATCAAGATTTCTTACAGGTATAGAAATTCATCCTGCAGCTATAATTGGAAAAAATTTATTTATCGATCACGGTATGGGAGTTGTCATTGGACAAACAGCTGAAATTGGAAATGATGTAACACTCTATCACGGTGTAACTTTAGGGGGTATTTCTCCTGCTGTTAAGTCAAAAGAACAAATTGGAGTTAAAAGACATCCTACCATTGGTGATTATGTAATTATTGGATCAGGAGCACAAGTATTAGGCCCCATAAAAGTTGGTGTTTGTGCTAGGATAGGTTCAAATGCAGTTGTTACAAAAGATGTTTTAAAAGGAGCTATTATGGTTGGTGTTCCAGCGAAAAATATTGCTAAAAAGAAAATAACCAATAAAGTTTTTGCACCTTATGGAGTAACTAATGAAAAGTAAAAAATTTAATACTAAAGTAATACATGCAGGCCATGGCGCTGATGAGTCTACGGGCTCTGTGATGCCGCCCATAAATCTTTCCTCAACTTTTCAACAAAAAAACCCAGGCGAATTTAAATATGAATATGCTAGAACCAAAAATCCTACGCGTGACGTTTTAGAAAAATTAATAGCTGAGGTCGAAGGTGGTGAAAGAGCTTTTGCTTTTGCTTCAGGAATGGCTGCAATCAATACACTCTGTGAAATTTTTGGAACTAATTGTCATGTAATCTGTTCAGATGACGTCTATGGCGGCACAAGAAGATTATTTGATAAAGTGAAAGCTAAAAGTCAGAATTTAGAAGTTAGTTATGTTGATTTTGATACTAATGTGAATTGGAATGATTTAGTAAAAGAAAATACCAAGTTCATTTGGGTTGAAACGCCATCCAATCCATTGCTAAAAATTATTGATATTAGGAATGTTGTAGAAATTGCCAAAGGTTTTAAAATTCCTGTCATTTGTGATAATACTTTTGCTTCAGCTTATAATCAGAGACCTCTTGAATTAGGCGCCGATATTGTGATGAATTCTTCCACTAAGTATTTAGGTGGACATTCAGATCTCATTGGAGGTTCTATTGCTTTGAATAAAAATTCTGCAATAGCTGAAGAGATTCAATATTTACAAAATGCAATTGGATCTGTCCCTTCTCCATTTGACTGTTATTTACTGGTAAGAAGTATCAAAACGTTGTCTGTAAGAATGGAAAAGCATAATGCTAATGCAATGCAAATTGCATCTTTCCTGCAAAATCATCCTAAGATTTCAAAGGTCTATTATCCAGGATTAGAAAATAGTAAAAATCACGATATTGCTAAAAAACAAATGCATGGTTTTGGCGGAATGATGTCTATTGTCTTAAATACAGATATGGATGGAGTGAAAAAATTTTTAAAGCATCTCTCTATTTTTACACTTGCTGAGAGCCTAGGAGGTGTTGAGAGTTTAATTGAACATCCAGCTATCATGACACATGCATCCATTGATAAAGATATAAGAGATAGTCTTGGAATTTCCGATACTCTTTTAAGATTATCCATTGGCATAGAAGATACTTCAGATATACAAACTGATTTAGAAGAAGCCTTAAAACAAATTTAATCATGATAGTAAATGACATTACCAATCTGGTTGGCAACACACCTTTAATAAAATTAAAATATCCATCTGAAGTAACTGGTTGTAATATTTATGGTAAAGCAGAATTTTTAAATCCTGCAGGATCTATTAAAGATAGAGCGGCTCTTGGTATTATTCTTGATGCAGAAGAAAAAAAAGAAATTGGAAAAGGTGGAACTGTTGTGGAGGGCACTTTTGGAAATACAGGAATAGGACTAACTATGGTCAATAATGCCAGAGGTTATAAAACTATTATTGTAATGCCTGAAGCTGCTTCAACTGAAAAAAGAGATATCTTAAGAAATATGGGAGCAGACCTTAGAATTGTGGAAACACTTCCTTACGCAGATATGGGTAATTATCAGCATGTATCAAAAAGATTAGCTGCAGAGTTAAAAGAAAAAAATGGAGGTAATGTGATATGGGGAAATCAATTTGATAATATAGCCAATTATAAGTTTCATGAAAAAACTACTGCTCAGGAAATTTTTGATCAAACAGATGGTAAAATTGATGGTTTCACTTGCGCTATCGGAACAGGAGGAACTCTAGGTGGAGTATCAGTTGGATTGAAATCAAAAAATTCTAATATTAAGATTGCCTGCACAGATCCGCAAGGAGCACAAATGTATAATCATTTTAAAAATAATAAATTAGAAGTTAAAGGAGAACCTTCAGAGACTGAGGGAATTGGACAGTACAGAATAACGAAAAATGTAGAGCCTAGTCTTGTTGATATGTCTTATCACATCACAGACCATGAGGCTTTTGCCTTACTTTATAAAATGGTAAGAACTGAGGGCTTATTCCTTGGAACTAGTAGTGGTGTTAATGTTGCTGGCGCTATGGAAATGGCAAAAGAAATGGGCCCTGGAAATAATATTGTTACAATTCTGTGTGACGATGCAAGCAAGTATTACAGTAAAATGTATAATAAGAAATTCCTGAACGAAAAGGGTCTTCCTATTCCATCTTGGTTATAAGTAAATAACTAATAAGCCTAATTATGAATGACCGTTCAATACTAAATAAAACCATTCAATTACTATTTCCTTTTTTATGGCCCAAAAATCATAATGGTTTAAAGATAAGAATTGTCTTAGCTATTGTATGTTTACTTCTCTCAAAAATAACAAACTTAATATCACCTCCAATTTTAGGCTCAGTTGTTGACTCCTTAACAGACTTGACTGAGGGAATACACGAACTAACAATTATTCCTATAGCTTTAATTATTGCTTACGGTCTCTCAAGGATTGCTACAAAACTCTTTGGTGAATTACGTAATGCCATTTTTTCTAAAGTTTCACAAAATGCTATTCGTCAATTGACACTCAATACCTTTGCCCACCTACACTCCCTCTCCCTTCAATTCCATCTTAATCGTAAAACTGGTGCTTTAAGTAAATTTATAGATCGAGGAACTAAGGGTGTAGATTTTTTAATGAATTATGTCTTATTTAATGTCATTCCAACAATTATAGAAATCTTTTTTGTAGCCGGAATTCTATTTGTTCTTTATGGATTTAAATACGCTGTAGTAACGCTTGTAACTATTCTTTTATATGTCTATCTAACTTATATTATTACTCAATGGAGATTAAAATTTCGAAGAAGAATGAATGAGGCAGATAATATGGTGAGCTCTAAACTTGTTGATAGCTTATTAAATTATGAAACTGTGAAATATTTCAATAATGAGAATTATGAGTTTGATCGACTAGATAACTCCTTAAAAGATTATGAAGGTGCTGCTGTAGAAAATGAATTTTCCTTAAGTTACTTAAATATTACTCAAACAGTGGTAATTATTACGGGTATAACTTTAATGCTTTCGATGTCTGTGTTTGATATTAAGGCTGGGGCAATATCCATTGGTGGTTTTGTTGTAATTAACGCCTATATGTTTCAACTCTACCAGCCGCTCAATTTCTTTGGATCAGTCTATAGAAATATCCGTCAGTCGTTAACGGATATGGAGAATTTATTTAGTTTATGGTCTGAAAAACCTTTTGAAACTAATCAAAACACAAATCTTCTTCAGTCCACAGAAGCTAGTATTCGATTTGAAAATGTGAGTTTTGACTATGATGTAAGACGTACAATAATTCAAAATATTTCTTTTGAAGTTCCTAATGGAAAAAAAGTTGCCATAGTCGGTCCAACAGGAGCTGGAAAATCCACCATAAGTAGACTGTTGTTCAAATTTTATAACCCTAAGTCTGGATCCATCTATGTTAATAATCAAAATATCAGAGAAATCTCTCAACAGTCTTTAAGGAAAATTATTGGTGTTGTTCCTCAAGACACAGTTCTATTTAATGAAACCATCTACTACAATATTTCTTATGGTAATCCTGAAGCGTCAGAGCAAGAGATTTATGAAGCAGCTAAGAATGCAGACATTCATGAATTTATCAAAACACTTCCTGATGGATATAACACCTTAGTTGGAGAAAGAGGTTTAAAATTATCAGGTGGAGAGAAACAAAGAGTTGCTATTGCTAGAGCGATCTTAAAGAAACCTTCAATCTTTTTCTTTGATGAAGCAACTTCTGCTCTAGATACAACAACAGAAAAAGAAATTCAAAAGAATTTGGAAATGATTTCTAATAATAAAACAACTTTAGTAATAGCTCATAGACTATCAACTGCTGCCGACGCAGATAATATTATTGTTTTAGATAAAGGAAAAATTATTGAACAAGGACGCCACGACGAACTTCTTGAACGTAAAGGAAAATATTCTGAGATGTGGAATAAGCAAAAAAATACAATTAGCGATTTAAACTAGAATTAAATTTTTTTAATTTTATTTTAGCAACGACTTTTTGATGCTTTATCTTTAGTATGAGCTTTTTTTTGCTCTCTTGCTGCTTTTTTTAAACCTTTTTTTGAAACAACAAATCCATCGACAGATATTAAATCAATAAATTTTAATTCACTACCTTTAACTCCACTCACTTTAACACCTTCAATGGCTGCTTTTTCACTTCCCTCTGGTACTGCTTCAAGCCAAATTGAATTTTTGTAAGGTATTTGATATAAGATTTGGTATCTAATTTTATCTCCATTTACAAATTTTCTTAATTCATCTGAGATCATAATTTTTTCTGCATTAATGTTAGAAACACAAATCACAAATATAAACAATAAGTTGAATAAAATTTTCACAATATTATTTTACTTAAACATACATTATTTTCAATTTTTAATTAAGTATATAGATATTGAAAAATAAAGGTTTCTGTCCTTTTGCATTATGTTTTTAGGGGATTTACCATTAACTTTATAAGGATATAGTATTTCAAATGATATTAACCCCAGAAAATGATAAAAATTTAATTTTAACTCTAGTTGAATTTTCCTATGCAGAATATGGATCTGCTTTAGAAATGCTTAGAGCATCAAAAATGGTTAAATCTCCAAATTTGAAAATGGGTTACATAGATCACGCAATTGATGAGTATAGGCATACTGAATTAATTTACCAAGTTATCCGTAATCAGATTTTAGATAATGAAATCTCAGATTTAACCAGATTACAATTTAAGCCTCTTAATGTTATATTGAAAGGATATATTGATAAAGATGGTTTTCTAATTGAAAAACTTCGTTTAAAAAATTTCGTTGAATTTGTCTATTCAAATGAATTTTTAGCGAAAATATCTTTTGATAAACTTAAATTAAGAGTTAATGACAGAGAGTCTCTAAATATTATATCAGGCATAATGGAAGAGGAGCAGGAACATGCTGACAACTCAATTGAAACATTAAATGACATCATGAAAGATGAACAAAAGCATTGGGGTTATGCAAAAAAATATTATGAAAGTAAATATCCTAAATCAAAATTAAAGCTAGCTTTTACTCGTGAAAAAATCAAAAATAGACTGAGATTAGTGTATCTGAAAAATTTTAAATTTTTAAGTAATATATTTGATCCCTTAATAAATTTACTAATTTTAATTTTTGGTCCTATCACCTCTCTAATTCGTTTACCTAAGGATACAAAAAATATTATTCATAATAATTATGATTCAATTATATAAATGTATTTAGGTATTTCGGCATTTTACCATGAATCATCAGTAGCTCTTATTTCGGAAGAAGGAGAATTGCTGAATTTTCAAAAAGAAGAATGGCACTCAAGAGTAAAAGGAGATAAATCATTTCCTAAATTATCTATAGTTAAGATTTTAGAAGACTCAGCGGATAAAAAAAAGCAAATTACTGATGTTATTTTTTATGAAAGACCCATGAGAGCTTGGTTGACTGTAGTGAAAGATTCAATAAAAAATTATGGGTATCTTAATAGTTTATCAAAAAATTATTTCAGAAATTTTTTTAATGGCTCTATGTCTTTCTATAAAGAAATATCCAAGTTTAAAGAGTTAAAGGCATGCAATATTAAATACTTTGACCATCATTTAAGTCACTCATATTCAGCTCTAATGTATTCCAAATCTTCTTTTCCAAAAATATCAATAGTAATTGATGGAATAGGAGATCAAAAAACAATATCAGTTTTTAAAATTAAATCCTTATCTGAAATAGAATTAATTTGGGGCTTAGACTATCCTTTTTCACTGGGATTATTTTACTCAGCTATAACAGATTTTATTGGATATAGCGTAAATGATGGTGAATATAAAGTAATGGCATTAAGTTCATATGGCCGGCCACTTTTTAAAGAAAAGTTTGATCAAATATTAGGTTTTGATAAGGGTAATTTTAAATTTGATACTTCCTATTTTGCCTATCAGTATTCAACTGAAAAATCCTATTCAAAGAAATTTGAACAATTTATTGGAAAACCAAGACAATCAATAAAAAAATTAGATGTACAAGATAATGATTTTCAATTTTATGCAGACATTGCCTCAAGTGCTCAAGTAGTCTTAGAAGAAATTACTATAAAATTATTTAAATACATTCATAAACAAAGTGATATTAAAAATTTTATATTTTCAGGAGGAGTTTCATTGAATTCTAAGTTAGTATCAAAATTATCCAAACTTAATTTTATAGACTCTTTAGAAATTCCATCATCGCCTGGGGACTCAGGAGCGTCCATAGGAGCAGCTTATTTTCTTAGTCATAAAAAAAATATTCCAAAAAAAAATAACTTATATACAGGAATTGTTAATCATAATAAAAATTTTATTGAGCAAAAATTTAGAAAAATTTATGATAAAGAAGATATCATAGAGGGATCAGTAGCTCTTTTAAATAAACAAAATATAATATGCACTTGTATAGGCAATATTGAAACAGGACCTAGAGCTTTAGGTAATAGGTCTTTTTTATGTGACGCAAGTAATGAATTCTTAGTTAAAGAACTTAATACTAAAGTTAAAAGGAGATCCTCTTTTATACCAACGGCTCCTGTAATGACAAAAAATATAGCTAATGAGTATTTTTATTTAGACAATAAATCAGAAGTATTAGCGCAAAATATGTCTACACTTGTAGAGGCAAAACAGAATGCTTTAAAATATTTTAAATCAATTTTACATTGTGACCACACTTCAAGGATTCAAATTTCTATGGACGAAACTTATGTTGGAAAAGTATTAATTTCAAAAAAAGCTAATTTTCATATATTAGCAAATACATCTTTCAATATATCTTCTGACCCAATGGTGTATTCACTTGAGGATGCAATAATGACAATTAAAAGAACAGGATTGAAATACTTGGTAACTGATTTTGGTATATTTGAAATTTAATGTCTTTTATTAAATTTATAATCCATCTTTTAAAAAGATCTTATTTAAAAATGAATTTATATCAAAGACTACTAGTAACTATTTTAATAATGTCGAATTTATTGATTGGATTAATTTCATTCATAAAAATAGTTTTACCTTTTACCTATGTTGCGATTTAAATACCGATATATTTTCATTTTTACTTTACTATTAATTTTATTGATAAATATTTTCATAAAAAATGGCCATAATTGCCTATCTTTTCTTCCTTATGGAATTTCAGAGAGTAGCTATGTAACTTTAGCCTCTGAAAAGTCATTTTGTATAGGAAGTAAGGACATCATAAAATTCCAAACGAATGACAAGGGGGCAAGAATATTAAAAAATAAAAATTTTATAAAAAATTTAAAGATATTTGGTGATAGTCAAGCAGTAGGATTAGAAGTCAATAATTCTAATGAATATTTCTTAACAAAAAAATTTAGCGATACTAATTTTGAAATCTATGCGGCTCCAAATAATGGTCCTTATGAGTCTTTGAATAGAATAAAGGATGTAAATTTTGAATATGATGAACTGATTGTCTTCAATTTTAACTTGTCTGTAGATTTATATCGTTTAAATAATTGGAATCCAAAAAATTTTGTAAGCCTTAATGAAAGTAATCTTGAAATAATTCATAAATATCCTTTTTTAAATGAGATTTTCATTTTTTATAGTTTAATTTTTAACAATAACTTTACTTTAATAAGAAATAATACTGATAAAATGCAAGATATTTTTATTGAAGAAGATTTAAAATTAATAAGATATTATTTAATTAATTTTTTTGATGATTTTTCATATTTGCTAAACAAAAAAAATATCAAAGCTTTAGTTATTTTTTCCACACCTTATTGGCTATATACTTATAGTGACTCAAATAATTTAGAGGCTTCCAATGAGATACTTATAAAAAAATTCCAAGATTTAGAAAAAATTTTTATTAACATAGGAAATGACAAGCAATATAAAAATATTCAGTTTGCCAAGACTGTCTATTCAAAAAATTTAGAATTAAAAGATATTACAAGAGATAAGAGGCATATTAAACATACGAGTCTTAGTGATATAAAAGCGCTCCATTAAATACTCACTTTAGTTTAGCATTAACTAAAAGAATATACTTTGTCGATTTTGTTTTTTATGGTTAAGGAATAATTCATTACCAAGGGTCTGCTCTAGCTAATTTTGCTACCTCATTACAAATGGATTTTTCATTGGATCATCTGAGATATTAATCCAAGTTGTCTTAGTTCTTGTGTAATCTAGTATAGATTTTTTTCCAGCTTCTCTAGCATAGCCTGATTGATTAAACCCTCCAAAAGGGGCTATTGGAGATATGGCACGGTAAGTGTTTATCCAGCAAATTCCAGCTTTTATCTCTTGAGAAGCTCTGTGTGCTCTAGCTAAGTTCTTTGTAAAAAGACCAGATCCTAATCCATATTTTGAGTCATTCGCGATATCAATTGCCTGCTCTTCTTTCTTAAATTCGATAAAAGAGATAACGGGCCCAAACATCTCAACTTTGAGAGTTTCAATATTGTGGGTAGGACAATGAATGAGAGTTGGCTCAAAATAATTTCCCTCTCCTTCAATTTTTTTTCCACCAAAAATAATTACACCACCCTGCTCAACTGATTTGTTAATTGTTGTTTCGATTATTTCAATTTGCTTTTGTGTACAGAGCGGTCCTAAATTTGTTTCTTGTTTTAAAGGATCTCCCACTTGAATAGATTGTGATTTTTCTTGAATAAGTTTTAATAAATCTTTTGCTATATTTTGATGAACGATGACTCGACTTCCTGCAACACATGACTGTCCACTCGCACCAAAGTTTCCTGCTATAATCCCATTGGCTGCACTCTCAAGGTCAGCGTCTTCAAAAATAATTAAAGGTGACTTGCCTCCTAATTCTAAATTCGTGGCTGCAAAATTATTAGAAGAATTTTGAATAATTTTTTTTGCCGTATCTGTTCCGCCTGTAAAAGCGATACGATCAATATCTAGATGAGATGTTAGTGGTGCGGAACAATTTTCTGCATCACCTGTAATAACAGAAACTACACCTTTAGGAAATCCTGCTTGTTCAATTAATTTTGCCAGTTCAAATAATGCGCACGGCGCAATCTCAGATGCTTTAAGAATAATACTGCAACCTGCAGCAAGAGCTGGTGCTAATTTTGTTGCAGTTAAAAACATTTGGGCGTTCCAAGGAACAATCGCAGCCACAACTCCTATTGGTTGATGAGTTGTATAAACATGCATGTCTTTTTTATCAATAGGTAAAGTTGCTCCTTCGATTTTATCTGCCATTCCTGCAAAATATCTGTAATAGTCTGCTACATATTTAGTTTGAGATACAGTTTCAGCTAAAAGCTTCCCACTATCATGAGTTTCTATCGTTCCAATTTTTTCTGCATTTTCTTCAATGAGATCTGCTAGTTTATAAAGTAGTTTTCCTCTTTCAGTGGCCGTACAAGTCTTCCAAAAACCTTTATTTAAAACACTTCTAGCTGACTGAACAGCTAGCTCTATATCCTCTTGACTTGCGCAATCAAAGGAAGCCCAGGGCTTATTATTGGCTGGATTATCTGAGAGCATAACCTGTCCTTTTGAACCCTGTCTCCATTCTCCATTGATAAAGAGATTGTAATGATTATCTAGCTTGGTCATGAACCAAACTTTGGCATGACATCAGAAATAAATCTATCTAAAAAAACTTTTTTATCTTCAATACTTAGATGAGAGTCAATCCATATAGAGTATTCATCAAAACCTAAATCTTCATAACGCTTGATGTTATCGATTACATCTTGCAAGGTTCCAATATTTTGATTTTTTAACATCTCTTGAGGAGAACAAATGGTATTACTATCAAGTTCTGCTTGCGTTAAAGGATCAAGAGTTCCTTGAACAACCGCACGATCATTTTTAAACCACGCTCCAAAGTTGTTATAGAATTTAGATACAGCCACAGATCCTTTTTGTATATCTTCATCATTATCTCCGATGTAGCAATGATTTAAAACCATCGAAAGAGGCTTTGGTTTATCTGGAAACTTTAAATACGTATCATTAAAAATATTTTTTAATCTCTTTATTTCTTCAAATCCTTTCCAAAGTGGTGTGACTTGAACGTGCCAATCATTAGCTATAGCAAATTCAAAACTATTGGGGTCTCTTGCTGCTACCCAAATTGGAGGTCCATTTAGCTGAAGAGGTTTTGGAATAGAAGTTGAACTTGGAAATTGAAAGTATTTTCCATCATGTGCGTAATCCCCTTTCCAAAGTTTTTGAAGAGTGGGGACAATCTCTCTCATACGAAGTCCTGCCTCCATTGCGTCCATGCCAGGCACAAGCCTATCGTATTCGTAAAGATAAGCTCCTCTTGCTAATCCTAATTCTAATCGTCCATTTGATAAAACGTCAGTCATGGCAGCTTCACCTGCAAGTTTTAAAGGATGCCAAAAAGGAACAATTAATGTACCGGTACCTAATTGAATTTTTTTTGTGTATCTACAAAGGTCTGCAATAGTAATAAAAGGATTTGGGGCAATGGCATAGTTCATTGCGTGATGTTCGCCAGTCCAAATTGCTCTCATGTCACTTTCATCGGCCATTTGGCAAAGTGAAATAAAGTCCTTATATAGTTTGGTATAGGATTGCTCAGGGTTATCCCTGATCATATGAACAAATAATGAAAACTTCATTTTTCTTACCTCTATTTAAAGATCTAATTTTAAACTGTTAATAAAATGATTTAAATGAGAATTAAATTGTTTGGCATGCGTTAATGGCAATAAATGCCTAGCATTCTTTATGACAATATAGCTACTTTTATTGATTTTAGACAATTTTCTAGACATTTCAGGGGTTGAGTTAAAGTCCTTTTCTCCGGTTATATAAAGTGAGGGAGCTTGAATTTTTTTCACAGTAATTAAAGAGTTACCTTTTATATGAGCAAAAACACCATAGGCGGTTGTATAACCTTGAAGATTGAAAATCTTTTTGTTGAGCTTAAGAAATTTTCTGCAAGCATCCGCACTTTCAATCATGATCTTGGATTTAGAATTTCCAAACCATCTTTTAATAGGTTCATGAATAATTATGTTGTCATTTGGATTTTCTTGAATTTCTTTCGCTCTTAGCTTAACGGCTTTTGTAGCCTCTGAAGAACGATTATAAATTGGTGTCACAGCAATAATTGCTGAGGGTAATTTTGGATAAAGACCTGCCAGTTCAATCGTTATCAACGCACCAAGTGAATGTCCTACTATAATAGGTCTATCAATTTTTTGAATTTTTATAAATTCTACTAGGACCTTTACAAAACTTTTCAGAGATACTTTTTTATCTTTGAGTAAATCACTTTTTCCATGACCTGGCATATCGATTACATAAACCGTATGATTTTTTTTAAGCTCTTCGATTTGATGAAACCAACATTCAGCTCTAAGCCCTAATCCATGTATAAAAATAATTGGATGTCCTGAGCCGATTTTAAAAAAAGCTATTCCGTTTGGAGATTTAGACTTTTGCAGGGTCTTCAACATCATTGCCTAATTCTTTTAAATCTTGGTAGCGGTCTCCAATTCGATGATGTGGACGCCCTCCATTTGCCCCACCGAGTGCAATGACAATCTCGTTAGCGCTTGGAGCATCTGAAATAGAAAACTGAATTGTATGATAATGTGATCTTTGACCCGGATCATGTTTATGCATTAATGGAATCATAATAGGACCATTGGCTGGAGATCTTGTATTTGTAAAAACTAGATAGGATTTTGCCTCTACAGCATTTCTATAAAAATTTCCAAACCTTAATGTATGCGTTAGAGCAGATGCGTGTTCAATTTCTCCTTCAGTACCAACTACAGCAGCTTTTCCATAGGCCTCAATCTGATCAGGCCCTCCTGATAATTTTAAAATTTTAGCTGTGAGTTGCTCTCCTAAAAGTGGAGCAAAAGCTTGTATTTCAGGCTTTAAATCTTCAACAAATTTCCCAGCCCAAGGATTTGTGATAACTGCAGCTACTGCAAAAATATGTAAAGGTTTATCTGTTTTTTTAAATCCCTCAATATGGACATTTTCAGAATAGGTCACAAACTTTCTTATTTCTAATTCCATATCTTAATTAAATACTAGTTTAGATAAGAATTAAAATTAAATATTTGAGATAGTTTCAAATAAAGCTTCTTTGATAGAAATAGGTGAATTTTTATTTGCTTCAAAATTCTTCATCCTGGATGATCCAGGAATTCTAGCTCCCTCTTGGCTTTCAATAGAACTTAAAAGCGTATTAATTTGTGAGTTAAAGTTCTCATTAAATTTCTCTGGATTAAAAGCAATAAAAAATTGACCTGTTGCTGGAGGACCGCCAACATCATTAGCAAATGAGGAGGCTTGAGTTCCTAGCACCCCACCTCCAAGACATGCCGCCATGATTTCAACTAGCAGACCAATCCCAAAACCTTTATAGCCTCCACTAGGAGCCATTGTGCCTGTTAGAGCAACTTTCGCGTCAGTAGTTGCTTGGCCATCAGGCCCATAAGCCCATCCTTCAGGGATAGATTCATTATTTTTTGCTCTCACAGAAATTTCACTTTTTGCAACAACACTCGCAGATTGATCAATAATTAATTTTACTTCTCCATTCACTGGAACTGCAATAGAAAAAGGATTGGTTCCAACTATAGCTTTAGTACCTCCGGCAGGTGCAATAGATGCTGGTGCATTGGTAAAGCCTATACCCACAAGTCCATGAAGTGCTAAATTTTTTGCATGATAACCAAGAACACCACAATTATAGGATTTTTGAATTCCAACTGAAGCAATTCCAAATTCTTGTGCAGAAGGAATTAATTTATCAAAAGCTAAATCAATTGCTCTATGAGCAAAGCCATTATCAGCATCTACCTTAAAAGCAGATTGGGATATAGTTGTTAGAGAAGGAGTGGCTTCACCATTTACTTTTTGACATTGTAAATGAAGACAATAAATAGGTAAGTAATGAAATCCATGACTTTTGATGCCTTGATTTTCAGCATCAATAATTCCTCTAGCAAGAGGTAAGGCATTTTCTTTAGTTGCACCTGATTTCATTAGTTTTTCACATGCTAGTTGTAATGCTTGATCTTGATTAAACTCCATAGTCGCGTTATTAGGGGATAATTATCAAAAATACAAGAAAAAATATCATTTTTTGGGGATAAATTGCTCAATTGAAAGGTTGCATGATCTTACCCTGTATGTTTTAATTATTTTATTAGACTAATAAGATATTAATTAATTAATGGAGGAACGAATAATGATTAAATTAAAGAATGCTTTATTTTCTGCAGCTTTAGTTATTGGTATGGGATCATTTACAACCTCAGCTCAGGCTGACGGTCATTGTGGAGACGTAACAATCGCAGAGATGACATGGCAATCAGCAGCTGTTTTAGCTCATATGGATGCTAAAATTTTATCAGCTGGATATGGCTGTAATGTAGAATTAGTACCTGGCGATACAATGCCTACTGGTACTTCAATGATTGAAAAAGGTGAACCGGACATTGCTCCTGAATTATGGACTAATGGATTAGGCCCTCTTCTAGCTCCTGCTGTTGCAGAAGGTAGAATCGGTTCTGCTGGTGAGTCAATCAAAGGTGGAGCTGTTGAGTCTTGGTGGATTCCTGCTTATATGCTTGAAGATCATCCTGAGCTAGCAACTATTGAAGGTGTTCTAGCTAACCCACAACTTTTTCCAGATCCTGAAGATCCATCTATGGGCGCCGTTCACGGTTGTCCTGCAGGTTGGAACTGTCAAATTACTTCCGGTCAGTTATTCAAAGCTGCTGACATGGGAAATAATGGATGGAACTTAATTGATCCTGGTTCAGGCGCTGGCCTTAGTGGAAGTATGTCTTCTGCATACAACAAAGGTAATGGTTGGATTGGATACTATTGGGGTCCTACTGCTATCTTAGGTCAAGTTGAAATGGCTCAAGTTGATATGGGTGCTCATGACGCTGCTGAGTGGGAGAGATGTATTGGTGCAACTCCTGATTGTCCAGATCCAAAGATGATGAATTTCCCTGTTTCTGCAGTTGAAATTTATGTATCTAAAAAGATCATGGATAACAAAACTGTTATGGATTATCTTGGTAAAAGAGGTATGACAAGCGCAGAAATTAGTGTGATTTTAGCTGCAGCGGATGCTGATCAGCTATCACCTGAAGAAGCTGCTGAGTACATTCTTAAAGAGAGAGGCGATCTATGGGAATCAATGGTTTCTGCAGACGCTGCTGCAAAAATCAAAGCATCTCTATAAGATATAGTTAATTTAAACGAGCCCTAATTAATTTAGGGCTCGCAAAAATCAAAAAAAAATTCATGGCAAAAGAAACAAACTTTTTTTTCGACTTTCCCACTTTACCTGTGGAGATGATCCGTGCTTTTAAGAAAAGCACAGACGCTGCTTACAAAGGTTTTTCAAGAGAATACGGAGATCTTATAGAGTCTTTTTTTAATCCTCTTTTAAAATTTTTGGTATTTTGGGAGAAGTTATTAGTTGGTACTCCTTGGTTGGTTATTATTGGTGTTGTTTGTGCTTTTGCTTATTTTGGAACTAGAAGTTATAAAATTGTTATTGGGATAATCTTATCCTTCTTTTTTGTTGGGTATATGGGTATGTGGCAAGACATGATGGAGTCTATGGGCTTTATTATTGTTGCAACAATCATGTCCATTGGAATAGGGATTCCTATGGGGATATGGATGTCAAAATCTAATCGCGCCCAAGCAGTAATCACTCCTATTCTAGATTTTATGCAAACACTTCCTCCTTTTGTTTATCTTATTCCTGTTGTGATGCTCCTTGGTATTGGAAAAATTCCAGGTTTAATTTCTGTTATTGTCTACGCTATTCCGCCAATGATCCGACTCACTAACTTAGGTATAAGAGAAGTAGATAGAGAAATATTAGAGGCAGCTGACTCCTTTGGAGCAACGCCATCACAAAAACTTAGACAAGTGCAATTTCCATTAGCTCTGCCCACAATTTTTGCTGGAGTTAACCAAACAATTATGATGGCCTTGGCAATGGTTATTATTGCTTCAATGATTGGCGTTAAAGGACTAGGTCAAGAAGTTTTAAGAGCTATTACTAATCAGTACTTTACTCTCGGTATGCTGAATGGTTTAGCGATTGTTATCTTAGCTATAGTTTTTGATAGAATTTCTCAAGCTTATGGAAAAAGAATTCAGAAGCATAGATCTGGTGACGCAATCTAGTTATGTCTAATAATAAAATAGAAATTAGAAAATTATATAAGATATTTGGACCTGACCCTCTTCCTTTAATTGAAAAAGTAAATAATGGAGTAGGAAAAGATGAGCTATTAGATAAATATCAGCATGTTTTAGGATTAAGTAATATTAACTTAGATATTCCAGATCAATCACTACAAGTAATTATGGGACTTTCTGGTTCAGGGAAATCTACTTTAATCAGACATATTAACAGATTAATTGAACCTACTTCTGGAGCTATGATGGTAGACGGACAAGACGTTCTTACACTCTCTCAAAATGAACTACTAGAATTTAGAAAAAATAAAACCGCAATGGTCTTTCAAAAATTTGCTCTTTTACCTCATAAAACTGTATTACAAAATGTATCATTTGGATTATTTATTAAAAAAGTTGACCCAGCAGAAGCAGAAAAGAAATCAATGTATTGGATTGAAAGAGTGGGACTACTAGGTTTCGAAAATAGATACCCTCAGCAATTATCTGGAGGAATGCAACAAAGAGTCGGTCTTGCAAGAGCTTTGGCCAACGATCCAGATATCTTATTAATGGATGAAGCTTTCAGTGCTCTTGATCCTTTAATTCGCAAAGATATGCAAGATATATTATTAGAACTTCAATCAGAATTAAAAAAAACAGTTGTTTTTATTACCCACGATCTTGATGAAGCGCTTAAAATAGGCGATAGAATTGCGATACTTAAAGATGGTTGTATGGATCAAGAAGGAGATGCTGTAGATATTTTAATGAGTCCTAAAACAGATTATGTAAAGAAATTTGTTGAAGATGTTAACAGAAGTAGAGTTTTAAAAGCTAAGAATATCATGCAAAATGTATCTGAAATTTCCAAAGATTTGCTAGATGGCCAGTCTCTTAAAGTAAAAGCCGACGACGTAATTGAAAAATTTATTGATAGAGTTGTTACCGACAAGCCAAATTTAGTTGAAGTTTTAGGTGCAGATGGATCTGCTATAGGCTATCTTAGCCCTTCAAGATTAGCTGAAATCTTAAGAAAGTAGTTAAATGAAAAATAATAATTATGTAGGTGGCCATTGGGTTACTGGAGAAGGTTCTATTAAAAATATTAACCCATCTGATACGAATGATATTATCGATGAATATACTAATGCTACGTCGCAACAATTAAATGATGCTATAGCTAGTGCTCATATTGCTCAAAAAAAATGGGAGAATGTTAATATTGAGAAGAGAGCTAATATTCTTCACAATATTGGTAGCGAGCTTATTAAACAATCAAAAGAAATTGGGACTCTTCTCTCAAGGGAAGAAGGAAAAACTTTACCTGAGGGCATTGGAGAAGTTGTTCGATCTGGTCAACAATTTCAATACTATGCAGCGAGTGCACTAAGACAATTTGGAGAAAATATTGCATCCACTAGAGATGGTGTATCTGTCGAAATGAGTCGCGAACCAGTAGGTGTATGCGGAATTATATCCCCTTGGAATTTTCCCATAGCTATTGCTGCTTGGAAAGCAGCTCCCGCAATGGCTTTTGGAAATGCTATTGTTTTAAAACCAGCTTCACAAACACCCGCCAGCGCCATTGCTCTTACAAAAATTATCAGTGAACAAAAAGATATTCCTGAGGGTTTGTTTAATCTTGTTCTTGGTGGCGGAGGAACAATTGGACATCAAATATCGGGTCATAAAGATATTGCAGCAATTAGTTTTACTGGGTCAGTTGGGGTTGGAAAAACTATTTATATGGAAGCGGCAAAATCTATGAAAAAAATGCAACTAGAGATGGGATCAAAGAATCCTTTAGTTGTTATGGATGATGCTGATTTAAATATAGCTGTAGCGTGTGCAACAAATGGTGGTTATGGAGGAACTGGACAAAAATGTACTGCCTCTTCAAGATTAATCGTCCATGAAAAAGTTTATAAAGAGTTTACTGAAAAGTTAATCGAAAGCATTAGTGCATTAAAAGTAGGTCACGCGTTAGAGGAAGGTTCTCAAATGGGACCAGTTTCTAGTGAAGCTCAACTGCAATCAAATCTCGATTATATAGAGGTTGGAAAGAGAGAAGCAAAATTAGCTTATGGAGGAAATCCTATGAATATGAGAACTCCAGGCTATTATATGGAACCGACCCTTTTTATCGATGGTGATAATAAATCCAGAATTAATCAAGAAGAAATGTTTGGTCCAATAGCTTGTGTTATTCCTGTTAAGTCTTATGAAGAAGGTCTAGAAGTTGCTAATGATACCATCTTTGGATTATCTAGTGGAATAGTAACTCAATCATTAAGTAAAGCTGCTGATTTTAAAAAGAATATTAAAACTGGTGTGACGACTGTTAATCTTCCCACAGCTGGTCTTGATTACCATGTCCCTTTTGGTGGAAGAAAAGCTTCTTCTTTTGGACCAAGAGAACAAGGTACTTACGCTCATGAATTCTATACTCATGTTAAGACGACTTACGTAAGTCCTGGCAAGATCTAGTGAACTACAGAATAGATAATTTACAATACTGTAATTGGTCTAAAGAAATATTTGATATCAATCATGAGGCTAAGCTTGATGCTGTGCATGCCACAATTTGTTATCATGAAGACTTTGATGAATTACAAATCAATATTGAAAAGTGGAAACAATATTTTAATGATTTTTCATCTT
>JAQWMI010000045.1 GCA_029246865.1 Alphaproteobacteria bacterium | reverse complement strand
ATAGGCGCAATTGTTTTAAATGTTTTTTCAAAAATCTCTGTTTAACGATATTAAAATTCGTTTCATATTATGAAAATCGTTAACATTAAGTATTCTTTTTTAAGAAAAAACTAATAAGATTAATTAATGATTATTTCTTCAATATCTAGACCTTACGAGCCGGGTCTACCAGCCTTAGCAGATAATCAAGAGCAATACTCTGTTGTTGGTAATGGTTCAATGGCTATGAAATTATCTACAGGTGATAGCTTTCACATATTAAATCTTGAAGGATATCAAAAAGCCGAAATTGTAACTTTCTTAAAAAATGGGAAAAATGATCTTTCAGCATTAGGGTTAAAAAAAGAGTATGATGGCTCCTTAACAAAAAAAATTTTAAATGATGACAGTGAGTCCGCAACAGTCGCTCGATTAAAATTAAAAAAATATAGTATTGATATTAACAGTATTAATCAGTCTACTCTCGTTTTTTCCAATGAAGCTGAAAAAGGATCTATTGAAAAATTTATAGCTCAAGAAAATTGTATATGTATTATTTCAGCTCCGGGTGATATGGATATTATTTCAAGTGGTGTACCTGCTACGGATTTAAGAGTAATTGTTGAAAGAATTAAATCAAGAGTCGAAGGTGAATATTTGCTGCCTGATCCAATTGGAAATCCAATTCAAGAAATATTTATAAAGAGACAAACTGCTAAAGCCTATGAGGTTGAAGAGGGTGACTACATACAAGTTATAGATGTTTTTGGTCGACAGTGTTCTGATTTTACAGCTTTTGATGCTACAGATTTACAAAACGGTAAGGAGTCTGTAATAGATACTACTAATTCTAGATACATTATGGGCGGAACTTCTAATCCAGGATTACATTCAAAATACTTTACAGAAAATCACGAACCTTTAGTTGAGGTGATCAGAGATACAGTAGGTCATCATGATACTTATGGTATAGCCTGTTCTTCAAAATTTTATGATGATCACGGATATTTTGGTCATCCTAATTGTTCTGATAATTTTAATTATGCTTTAGACAAGTATTCGGTCAGAAAAAGACTTGGATGGAATGCAGTTAATTTATTTTATAATACTGGCATTGACAGTAACAACTCTCTTATTTTTGACGAACCCTATTCAAGGCCAGGTGATTATATTTTGTTTAAAGCTCTTAAGCCTTTAGTGTGTATTTCTTCTGCATGTCCAGATGATATTGATGCAGCTAATGGATGGAATTGTACGGATATCTTTGTTAGAATTTACAGACCAAAAAAGCCCTATAGTAAAGGAGGGGCATTTAGAATGAAGCCAGACTCAGAACCAAAACTTACAAAAGAAACAGGATTTCATCCAAGAGTATCTAAACTTACAGATAACATAGTTGATTATAAAGGTTTTTGGCTTGCAACAAAATATAACAATAATGGCGCTCTTCAAGAATACGAAGCTTGTCGCGAAAGAGCTATTATTATGGATTTATCCGCATTAAGAAAATTTGAAATTTTAGGTCCAGATGCTGAAGAGCTTATGCAAAGAACCTGCACAAGAAATATTAGAAAATTAGCTGTAGGACAAGTTGTGTACACAGCCATGTGCTATGAACATGGTGGTATGGTTGACGACGGAACAGTATTTAGAATGACTGATACTAATTTTAGATGGATTTGTGGAGATGAATACTGTGGAGAATGGCTAAGAGAGAAGGCTAAGGAATTTGGATTAAAAGTTTGGATCAAGTCATCTACTGATAATCTTCATAACGTTTCTGTTCAAGGACCTAGAAGTAGAGAGATAATGAAAAAAATTACTTGGACTCCTGACCATCAAGTCTCTCTTCAAGATTTAGGTTGGTTTAGATTTACAATAGGTAATTTACATCAATTAAATGGTATTCCTATTATGGTTTCTCGAACAGGATACACTGGAGAACTAGGCTATGAAATTTTTTGTCATCCAAGACATGCTACTGAAGTTTGGGATGCTGTGATGGAAGCTGGTAAGGAATTTCAAATTTTGCCTATGGGGTTAGATGCTCTGGATTTAGTAAGAATTGAAGCTGGACTTATTTTTGCAAATTATGAATTTGATGATCAAACGGATCCATTTGAGGCAGGTATTAGTTTTACAGTGCCCTTAAAATCTAAAGAGGATGATTTTATTGGCAAAGATAACTTAATTAAAAGAAAAGCAAGTCCTCAAAGAACTTTAGTTGGTCTTGAGATTGATGGTAATGAACTGTGTGGACATGGAGACTGTGTTCATGAAGTTGGTGGAAGAGCTCAAATAGGCACCATTACAAGTGGGATGAAATCGCCAACATTAAAAAAAATGATAGCTTTATGTAAATTGGATATCAATTATTCTACTATTGATACAGAAGTTGAAATTGGTAAGTTAGATGGACATCAAAAAAGAATTAAAGCGAAAGTTGTGAGATTTCCTTTTTATGATCCTGATAAATCAAGAGTTAAAGCTTAAATACTAATTTACAAATCTGAATTTATTTCCAAACTACTATCGGAATTATTGAATTAATTCATCGAAAAAAAAAATAATTTACATACTTTTTGTTTTTAATATTTTTATCTTATGGCTAGTAAAACAAAAACAAAGATAAACTTTTGCTCTCAAAAGATAGCAAAAAAAATAGAAGAGTCTTATATCCCCTCTTTTATTGACAGATTCAATTTAGTACACCAAGTAAATCTTCATAAGAATTATAAATATAAATCTTGGATGGAAGATACAAATAGGGTTAAAAGTAAAAACTAAAATATACTTTTAATTCTTCATATATGAATCATAAGAGTCATCCAGTTCATCAAGCCATGGCGTGTGATGGGCTGGAGCAGTATTTCCAGTCATGAGTGACTTATAGGACTTATTTCTGTAACCCATTATATCATTATGTTTATCATGTTCCCATTCCATGAATAAATTATTAACACCTTCTATATCAAAGGTTGGGTAGTCTGTAGCTTCCATTAACTCTTTTGTATAATCACCCTGGAACCAGATCATATCCTCGTCAGTCTCAAGTTTCTCTTCTCTATCTTTCCAATCTTGATTATTTTTAAGCATTTCATCTTTATTAGGAAGAGCGATTTTTCCCATCATATAATCCCTTGCATACCAAGCCTGCACATCAAACATATTAAAAGTATAAAATTGATCTTGCATTCCAAGATACATCATTTTTGGATTATCTACCCAGAAAATACCTTTGTAAATTCCTAACGGCCATAGGCAGTTATTAGTTTTCAGTTTTAAATCATCGGTTAGAAAAGGAAAGTGATGCAAATAGCCAGTACACAATACAATAGCATCCACAACTCGAGTAGAACCATCAATGAAATGAATCTTATTTCCTTCTTCAATTTTACTTATTAAAGGAACTTGAGAAAAATTTTCAGGCCAATGAAAACCTGTAGGATTAGTTCTATAACTAATGGTTATAGATTTTGCTCCATATTTATAGCATTGAGAGGCAATATCTTCAGCAGAGTAACTTGTACCAACAATTAATAGATCTTTATCTTTAAATTCCAATGCATCTCTAAAATCATGCGCATGCATGACACGCCCACCAAATTTATCTAACCCATCAAAGCTTGGTACATTAGGGGTTGAAAAATGACCGCTTGCACATACAACAAAATCAAATTCATCGACATTAACTTTATCACTTTTAAGATCGTGAGATGTAATTGTAAAATTATTTTTCTCTTTGTTAAAAATTACACTTCTCACAGGAGTTCTAAATTTGATTTTATCTCTAAAATTAGATTTTGCTAATCTTCCTTGAATATAATCCAACATAACAGCTCTTGGTGGATAAGATGCTATAGGTTTTCCAAAATGCTCTTCGAAACTATAGTCGGCAAATTCTAAGCATTCTTTAGGGCCATTAGACCAAAGGTATCTGTACATACTGCAGTGCACAGGTTCGCCAAATTCATCAGTTCCTGTTCTCCAAGTGTAATTCCATAGTCCACCCCAGTCCTCTTGTTTTTCAAAACAAACAACCTCTGGAATTTTATCTCCATTTTTTTCAGCTGATTCGAATGCTCTTAATTGAGCTAAGCCACTCGGTCCTGCTCCAATGATTGCTATTTTTGTCATTAATTACTCCCTTTAAACCTGAAATGATATTATTAGATAAACATAATTTTAACAAATAGTTTGTTTTAAGTTGATTATGTTGAGATATTTTCTAGACTTAATCATGTTCCATAATATGAAACATGGTAATAAAGAATCAAAATTGATCTATATATTTTTAAAAAAAGAATAATATAGTAATGCAAAAATATTCAGTATTTAGTTTAATTAAAAACGCTTTCTCTGATCATCAGAATTGGGATCTAGCTTGGAAAGACCCTCAGCCTAAAAAAGAATATGACGTCATAATAATTGGTGGTGGTGGACACGGATTGGCTACTGCTTATTACTTAGCAAAAGAACATAACATTACCAATGTTGCTGTGATTGAAAAAGGTTGGATTGGTGGAGGTAACGTCGGACGAAACACTACTATCTTAAGATCAAATTATATGTTTGATGCTAATGCGCATTTCTATGAGTTGGGGATGAAACTTTGGGAAAATTTAAGTCAAGAATTAAATTACAACGTAATGTACTCCCCAAGAGGGATAATTAATTTAGCGCACACAGATGGTCAACTGAACGCCTATGCTAGAAGAGGTAACTCTATGAGATTAAATGGCATCGATGCTATTTTACTTAATAGAGAAGAAGTTAGGAAAATGATTCCCTTTGCTGATTTTTCTGAAACTTGTCGCTTTCCTATAGTTGGAGGTTTAATGCAGCCAAGAGGTGGTACTGCACGTCATGATGCAGTTGCTTGGGGTTATGCTAGGCAAGCTGATGCAATGGGAGTTGATATTATTCAAAATTGTGAAGTTACAGGATTTGATGTTGAAAATGGAAAAATTTCTGGAGTAAGAACATCTCGAGGAGATATTAAAGCTAAAAAAGTTGGTCTGTGCGTTGCAGGAAGTACTACCTTACTTGCTGATAAGCTAAATATGAGATTACCAATTGAAGCTCACGTCTTACAAGCCTGTGTTTCTGAACCTGTGAAACCACTTCTTCATAATGTTGTTACTTTTGGAGCTGGACACTTTTACTGCAGTCAATCAGACAAAGGTGAGATGGTTATGGGTGGCGATTTGGATGGTTACAATAGCTACGCACAAAGAGGTAACTTACCAATGATACAACATGTTTTATCAGGAGGATTAGCCGTGTTTCCAAATTTCAGTAGATTAAAGATGTTAAGAAGTTGGGGAGGCATAATGGATATGTCAATGGACGGAACTCCAATCATTGATAAAACTCATATCGACGGTGTTTATCTAAACTGTGGTTGGTGCTATGGAGGCTTTAAGGCAACTCCTTGTTCTGGTTTTGTGTTTGCTCATACTATTGCTAAAAACGAACCTCATGAATTAAACGAACCATTTAACTTAGAGAGATTTCACACTGGTAATATTCTTGATGAAAAGGGTGTCGGTCCAAAACCTTGGATAGGCTAGTTTATGTTAGAAATTAAATGCCCTCATTGTGGTAAGAGATCACAAAATGAATTTGCTTATGGTGGTGATGCAACTATTAAAAGACCTAAATTAGGAGAAGAAGTCTCTACAAAAGATTGGGATGACTTTGTTTACTTTAGAGATAACCCTAGAGGTAAGCATCAGGAGTTCTGGCATCATGTATCTGGTTGCAGACAATGGTTTAAGGCGTTAAGGGATACGGCTACTCATGAAATATTTAATACTGCAAAGTTAGAAGAAGACTTATAAAAATTATGACCGGTACATTTAGAACAACAATTGAAAGTAATCTTATTAATAAAAGTAAAATTGTTAATTTTATTTTTAATGGGGACTCTTACCAAGGTTTTGAAGGTGATACTCTAGCCTCAGCTCTAATTGCTAACGGGGTTCATTTAGTTGGTAGAAGTTTCAAGTACCATAGGCCTAGAGGTTTCCTTGGAGTTGGTGTTGAAGAACCTAACGCTATGGTCCAACTTCATGAAGGTGATAAATCAGAGCCTAATATTATGGCAACCGAAGTTGAAATTACTGAAGGTTTAAAAGCAAGAAGTCAAAACTGCTGGCCTTCTGTTAAATTTGATATTGGAGAAATTAATAATATCTTAAATAGATTTTTTCCTGCAGGTTTTTATTACAAAACTTTTATGTGGCCCAAAAGTTTTTGGATGAGTGTTTACGAACCAATTATAAGAAAAGCCGCGGGTATGGGTGTGGCACCTATAAAACCAGATCCTGATAGATATGAACATAACTATGAGCATTGTGATGTTTTAGTTGTTGGTTCAGGTCCTTCAGGTCTTGCTGCCGCTCTTGCTGCTGCAAATAATGGAGCTAAAGTGATATTAGCGGAAGATAAAGCTCATTTTGGCGGTTCTCTTTTAACAGATAATGTAACTATTGGTAATCAATCTGGTCAAGAATGGGCAGACGAAACTATTAATCATTTAAAAAGTTTACCAAATGTAATCGTAAAAAATAGATCACAGGTGTTTGGTTACTATGATCATAATATGACTGTAATGTTTGAAAGAGTCAGCGATCACATAGATAATCCTAGTGAATTTACGCCAAGACAAAGACTCCACTACATAAGAGCTGGCGAAGTCGTTGTTTCAACAGGCTCAATTGAGAGGCCTCTCTCATTTGGTAATAATGACAGACCTGGTATTTTTTTAGCCAGTGCTGCAACAGAATACATGAAAGTTTATGGAACTCTCGTAGGTAAAAAACCAATAATATTTACAAACAATGACTCAGCTTACAAAGCTGCAATTGAATTTAACAAAAATAATATCAAAGCATTAATATTAGATACAAGAGAAAATTCAGACGGAGATTTAGTTAAAGAAGCACAATCTTTAGGATTAGATATTAAATTTAATTCAGGTGTAGCTGATGTTAAAGGCCGACTTAAAATTAGCTCGGCAACTATTGGAAAATTAAATTCAGATAAAGATAGTTTCTCAGATTTAGAAGAAATAGAATGTGATTGCATTTGTATGTCAGGAGGATGGACTCCTACGGTTCATTTATCTTCTCAAGCCGGAAATAAATTAAAGTTTGACGAAGACTTGGATGCGTTTGTTCCAAATAATAAAAGGCAAAAAGAAACAGCGGTTGGCTCCGCTAATGGATCTTTTACGCTAAAACAATCTCTAGCTGAAGGTTTTCAAGTAGGTTTTGATTTATCCAATTCCATTACTTCTAATAATAAGAACACTACTGTCCCAACCTCTAAGGAATCTTCATACCAAGCTCATGACAAATTTTGGTGTATGCCCCTACCAGAGGGAAAAAAACCAAAAAGGTTTATTGATTTTCAAAACGATGTAGCTGTTTCTGATGTTGAACTTGCTGTAAGAGAGGGCTTTAGATCAATTGAGCATGTAAAAAGATATACAACTCTTGGTATGGCAGGAGATCAAGGAAAGACAAGTAATTTAAATGGACTACAACATGTCTCTAATATCCAAAAAAAAATAGTTCCAGAAGTAGGTCATACAACATTTAGACCACCTTATACTCCAGTCACAATAGGAACTATTGTTGGAAGAGAAGTTGGTAATCATTTCCAACCAACAAGAAAAACTCCAACTCATAATTGGCACGTTGAAAATAATGTTGTTTTTACTAATGCAGGTCTTTGGTTAAGACCTAGATATTATCCAAGAGGAAACGAAACAATGAGCGATGCTGTTAATCGTGAAGCACTCAATGTTCGCAAAGCTGTTGGAATTTGTGATGTTACATCACTTGGAAAAATTGATATTAAAGGCCCTGATGCAGCCGAACTATTAAATAGAGTTTATACAAATGCTTGGATGAAACTTCCTGTTGGTAAGGCCAGATACGGAGTTATGTTAAGAGAAGATGGTATGGTATTTGATGACGGTACTACTACTAGATTATCTGAAAATCATTTTCATATGACAACCACTACCGCTCAGGCTGCAAATGTTCTTTCTCATTTAGAATTCTACCTCCAGGTAGTTTGGCCAGAACTAAAGGTTAACGTATTGTCTACTACTGAACAATGGTCAGGAGCTGCAATCGCTGGCCCTAAATCAAGAGACTTAATGAAAAAACTTTTCCCATCTGTTGACTTTTCTACTGAAGCTTTTCCTTTTATGGGTCTAGTTGAAACTGAATTTTCTGGAATACATGTAAAACTTTATAGGATCTCATTTTCAGGTGAGTTGGCTTATGAGGTTAACGTCGAGTCTAATCATGGTTTATTTATGTGGAATAAGATTATGGAAGTCGGTGAAGAATTTGGTATTCAGCCTTACGGTACAGAAGCTTTAGCTACATTAAGAATTGAAATGGGTCATGTTTCTGGCCCAGAACTAGACGGTAGAGCAGTCCCGTATGACCTAGGATTACAAGGCATGGTCAGTCAAAAAAAGGATTTTATTGGCAAGAGATCTTTAGAAAAAAATGCTTTCGTAGATCCTGAAAGACAAACTTTAGTAGGCTTAGTTCCAGTTGATAAGAAAACTAAAATTCCTGAAGGTGCTCATTTAGTTGAAAATGATAAAGCCTCTTTACCAAACCCAAAATTAGGTCACGTTTCTTCATCATGTTGGAGTGTTGAATACAATAACCCTTTCTCAATTGGAGTTTTGAAAGATGGTAAGAATAAAATTGGACAACAGCTATTTGCTGTTTATCCCCTAAAAAATATTTCAATACCAGTTGAAATTGTTTCATCCCATTATGTAGACCCTAAAGGGGAAAGAGTAAGAGTTTAATGAGCGATTCAAATATAGTCTTATCAGCATTACATAATGATCATAAGATTGGCAATTTTGGTAATTATCATGATATTGAATCTAAAGACCTATTAAAAATTAAAGAGCTAAAAAATCTTTCAATTTTTCAAATAGCAAAATTCAAAAGTAGTAACGTAAAAACTGAAACAATAAAAATTGATAACCTCGATTTTCCTCAATCTTACCCAAATGTAAGTTTTAACAATGAAACTAGAATTCTTTGGACAGGCCCAGATATTTGTTTAGTTGTGTCTTCAGATAAGAATATCAAATCTAAAATTGTAAATTCTGTGAATGAAGAAGATTTTGCTACCACTGATATATCTCACTCAAGAGCTGGCATAGAGATTTGTGGTAAGCATGCGATTGATATTCTAAAAAAAGGATCTCCTTTAAACTTAAATGGTTCAGAATTTAAAAAAAATAATTGTGCCAATTCATCTTATAATGGTATTAGTTTTACTGTTGATTTTGTAGATGATGTAAATCCAACTTTCAGACTTTTCTGTCTTCGTAGTTTTGGTGGTTCTTTTTATCACAGTATTACTGATGCAGCTTTAGAGTATGGTTATGCTGGAGAATAAAAAATGTGCGGCATCGTCGGTATATATTTAAAAAATAAAAAACTTTCAAAAGACTTAGGTAAATATCTAACTGGAATGATGCAGGGTATGGCCACACGTGGTCCAGATAGTGCAGGTTTTGCCATATACTCTGAAAATAAAAAATCTAAAGAATATAAATACTCTGTTTGCCTTTTAAATAATTATTCTTTTAATACTTTCAAAAAGATTATTACAAAAAAATTTAAGAATTTAAAAATTAAGCAACATTCTGATCATGTTATTTTAACTTCAGACTCAGATCCTAAAAAAATAGTTTCTTTTATATCTACTGAGTTAAAAGAAGCATCTTTAGTTGGATACGGAAAGTCTATTGAAATTTTTAAACAAGTCGGTAATCCAATTGACGTTATAAAAAATTTTCAGTTAGATAAGTTTTCTGGTACTCATGCTATTGGACACACAAGAATGGCTACAGAAAGTGCTATTACAACCAATGGCTCACATCCTTACTCTACAGGGCAAGACGAATGTCTCGTTCATAATGGATCCCTTTCAAATCATAATAACTTACGAAGAAAACTTTTAAAACAAGGTCAGTCTTTTGACTCTGAAAATGACACAGAAGTTGCAGCTGGATATGTTTCAAATAGTTTATCTAATAAAAAATCTTTAAAAGAAACTCTCGTGAATGGTTTAAAGGACCTTGATGGTTTCTACACTTTTATTACTGGAACAAGAGAAGGCTTTGCTATTGTTAGAGATGAAATTGCATGTAAGCCAGCAGTAATTGCTGAAACAAAAGACTATGTAGCTATCGCATCTGAGTTTCAAGCAATGGCTCATCTGCCAGGTGTTAATACGGCTAAAATTTTTGAACCAGAACCGGGAGTAGTGTATTCATGGGGGAACTAATTAAATTAGACCTAAAGAAAAAAACTTTAAGAGAAGTAAATGATCTTTTGCAAAATCTTGACCCTAAGTCCAACTTAAGAAATTATCTTGTTACTAATCCAACTGGTAATCATGCAGTTTGTGCTGGATTAAAAGATGAAATGGAAGTTTTAGTTAAAGGTCATGTTGGTTATTATTGTGCAGGTATGAATCAAAAAGCTCTCATCACTATTGAAGGTAATGTAGGCACAGGCGTTGCTGAAAATATGATGTCTGGAACTGTCCACGTAAAAGGAAATGCCTCTCAATCAGCTGGAGCTACTGCTCATGGTGGCACCCTTATTATTGATGGTAATGCAAGTTCAAGGTGTGGTATTTCTATGAAAGGTATAGATATTATAGTCAAAGGATCTGTTGGGCATATGTCTGCATTTATGGCTCAAGCTGGCAATATGGTTATTTGTGGTGATGCCGGCGAAGCATTAGGCGATAGTCTCTATGAAGCAAAATTGTTTGTAAGAGGAACTGTTAAGTCCTTAGGTGCCGATTGTGAAGAAAAAAAAATAAGTAAAAAAGATATGGAAATATTAAAATCTTTATTAAAAAAAGCTAACATAAAAAATTTTGATGCTAATGATTTTAAAATGTACGGCTCTGCAAGAAAATTATATAATTTCAATATAGATAATGTTTCGGAATATTAATAAATGAGTGATAAATTTAAAACAACCCCTAGACAGTCTTGGACATTCGACGAATATACAAATTCAGAAATTAGAAGGGCTGCTGAAACAGGAATTTATGATATTAGGGGTGGTGGTTCAAAAAGAAAATTACCTCATTTTGATGATTTACTTTTCCTTGGAGCCTCAATGTCAAGATATCCCTATGAGGGTTATAGAGAGTCTTGTAGTACAAAAGTGCAGCTAGGTACTAGGTATGCAAAAAATCCATTATATCTTGATATTCCAATTACAATTGCAGGAATGAGTTTTGGAGCTTTGTCTGGACCTGCTAAAGAAGCACTTGGCAGAGGGGCTAGTATTGCTGGAACTTCAACTACAACTGGTGACGGAGGAATGACACCTGAAGAGAGAGGCCAGTCTAAAAATTTAGTATACCAATTACTTCCATCTAGATATGGAATGAACCCTGATGATTTAAGAAAAGCAGATGCTATTGAAGTTGTGATTGGTCAAGGAGCAAAGCCAGGTGGTGGAGGAATGTTATTAGGTCAAAAAATTAGCGATAGAGTTGCTGATATGAGAACGCTTCCTAAGGGTATTGATCAAAGGTCTGCTTGTAGACATCCTGATTGGACCGGACCAGATGATTTAGAAATTAAAATATTAGAATTAAGAGAAATCACAGGTTGGAGAGTTCCCATATTTGTAAAAGTTGCAGGCTCAAGACCTTACTATGATACAGCTTTAGCTGTTAAGGCTGGAGCAGATGTTGTTGTTCTCGATGGAATGCAGGGCGGAACTGCAGCTACTCAAGAGGTTTTTATTGAAAATGTTGGTCAACCTACATTGGCTTGTATAAGGCCTGCAGTTCAAGCATTACAAGATTTAGACATGCACAGAAAAGTACAACTAATAGTATCTGGAGGGATTAGAAATGGCGCGGATGTTGCAAAAGCTATGGCACTAGGCGCTGATGCTGTATCAATTGGTTCTGCCGCTCTGATTGCTCTTGGTGATAATGATCCTAAATGGCAAGCAGAATATAAAAAACTAGGTACAACTGCTGGGGCCTATGATGATTGGCATGAAGGTAAAGATCCTGCTGGAATTAACACCCAAGATCCAAAGCTTATGAAAAGGTTTGATCCTGTAGCTGGAGGAAAAAGATTATCTAATTATTTAAAAGTTATGACTTTAGAGGCTCAGACTATTGCAAGAGCTTGTGGAAAAAATGATTTACATAATCTTGAACCTGAAGACTTATGTGCCTTAACTGTAGAAGCGGCAGCTATGGCAGGTGTGCCTCTATCAGGAACTAACTGGATTCCAGGTAGTAAAAATAATTATTAACATAATTTTAATTTTTTATTAAAAATTTTAAGAAAATTTAGAGAATAAATTTTATATCTAATAATTTATTTATGTTCCATAATATGGAATTTTATAATAATATCAAATTTCATTATATGAAACATTTTGGAGCTTAGTACATGGAAAGTAAATATATTAATAAATCATTACAAAAGTCTTTTAAAATTCTCGAAATACTCTCTCAATCTGTTTTCCCTCTTAAGGCAAGTTCTATTTCTAGAAAAGCTGTCATGTCGAGAACTACAACTTTTAGATTATTATCAGTTTTAAATCAGTTAGGTTATATTCATAAAAATTCTGAGACTAATACCTATACGATGGGTCATAAAGCTTTTCAGTTTGGAGAAATATCAGATTATCTTCAATCTATATCTGAAGAGTCTAAAGATATTTTAAATGATATCTCAAAACAGACGGGATTGATCACGTATTTAGCTATGTTAGAGGGACCTCAAATTGTGCATTCAGATAAAATCTCATCAAATAATGATAGTGGAAATTTCAGAACTTTTCGCATGAGGCTTGATGCCCATTGTTGTGCTATTGGTAAAGTTATTCTTGCTTACAGGCCGGATAATGAAATATCACTTATCTACAAAAGTTATAATTTTTATCCTCATACAAATCACACAATAGCAAATATTACATCTCTCAAAAAAGAATTAAATACGATTCGTAAACAAGGATATTCGCTTAATCATGCTGAGACATTTGATAACGTTTATGGTGTAGGTGTTGCTATTCTTGATCATGATCAGAGATCTTTTGCAGGTATTTCTTTTTCAGGAAGTAAGGTTTTGATGTCACCAAAACAATTACCTGATTACATAAAAATACTACAAAATGCCTCACTTAAAATAACTAACTTAATTGTTGATAAATAAAGTTATTTAGCTTGTTAAATTGTTTCATATAATGAAACATCATATGTTTTTCTACACTCAGTCACTAGAATATCAATTTATAAATCGGAGGAATTATGAGCATACCATCTAAATGTGACTACCTTATAATAGGAGCAGGTATTCATGGTCTGAGCACTGCTTGGCATCTTTGTCAGAAGCTTGCTAAAAAAGGCCAATTAAAAGAAAATTCAGTTGTTGTTTTAGAAAAATCTAAAGTGGCTGACGGTGCAAGTGGCGTAGCTTGTGGCATCGTAAGAAATAATTATTTTCAACCTGCCATGAGACATCTTATGGATCACTCAATAAAAGTTTGGAATGCAAATGCAGAAGCATTGACTTACAGGCCAGTTGGTTACATGCAAATTAATTCTCAATTAATGCACGAAGGTATGTCATCTGTTTATCAACAACAAAAAGAAATGGGATTTGATTCTGAATTTATTGAAGGCGAAGCTGATTGCGATAAATATATGAAAGATCTTTTACCTGATTGGCAAGCCCAAGGTATTACTTCTGTTCTTCATGAAAAGAAAACAGGATATGGTGCAAATAGGGGAGCTATTGAAGGCTTCCACAAGCTAGCTATTAGTGCCGGCGCAAAAGTTTTAGAAGGTGTCACTGTTACTTCACTTAATACCTCAAGTGGAAGTCAGGCGGTTAAATCAGTTGAAACCAGTGAGGGTACAATTGAATGCGAACAGTTAGTTGTTTCTGCAGGACCGTGGGTAAGAAATTTTTGGGAAATGTTGGACTTACCAAAAACAATTAAAATTAAAAAGCCAGATGGATCTTTTACTGACGACTTGCAGATGTGGTCTTATATGGCTTTGGAAGAAGGGGAGTTAGATGTAGACCCTCACTCATATAGAACTGCTAAAGGAACTGAATATCCCGTTATTCACGTCGATACAGAAGCAACTCTGATGTCCGACAAAAACGGTCACGCAATTCATGAAAATGAAATGTGGGGATTTTATTATAAGCCAGACGTTTATAGAAATGGTATTCAAGGTGGTTCTTCACCCTATGACGTGACAAAAGCTAATGAAGATGTATCTTTAGATCCTTATGGTCACAATTCAAATGAATTCCAACCAAGAGAATCTTTTGAAGATAAGTTCACCTCAGCTCTAGCTTTTTGCCAAAAGCAATTTGTTGGCTGTCATGCTAATTATAAAAAACAAAAAGCAGGTGGTATTGGTTGTGTAACACCCGATAGGTTCCCTGTTTTTGATCAGTACAGAGAGAACGTTTATATTATTGCTGATGCTAACCATGGCTATAAGATGGCTGGCATTGGTGATTTAGTCTCTGATGAATTACTAGGTGGAAAATCTGATATTTTAGAACCATTCAGATTTTCTAGATATGAACAAGGGAAATTACATCCGGTCTCTAAGAGCCCGTTCCCGTGGAGTTGATGTAAAGGAGGAGGAATAGTAAAATGACTGCATTAGAAACATACGTTGCCGATAAAGAAAGAAATGAAAACGTACAAAAAGTAAGAAGTAAAATAAATGAACTGGGTATTGAATACATTTACTTTCAATTTATTTCTGTAACAGGAAGAATTGTAGGTAAAGGTTATCCTGCTGATCATTGGGAAAATGTTGCTAAAAAAGGTTTCCAATTAGTTTACGGTTCAACTGCAAATTTATTTACTAATAGAAATGGCAACTATATTGGTTACGGGCCTGAAGCTCATGAGCTTGTTGGTATTCCCGATCCAGAAACATTCATGCAACTTCCTTGGGATAAAAGAATCGCTAGAGTTTTTTGTACATGTTTTAGAAACAGAGAAGAAGATGAAGATCCGGGTGGTTTTTTAACTTCTGATTGTCGTGGTAATTTAAAGAGACATCACCAAGAATTTAAGGATAAGCATGGCCTTGAATTAAGAGCAGGTACAGAGCCTGAAATGATGTGGTTGACCAAAAATGAAGATGGAACTCCTACTGGTTCTGGTTTTTCTAAGCCTTATTGTTATCATATAGATCAATTTGAATCTTTGAGACCTGTTTATATGAAGGTTATTGAATACTCCCGTCTGATGGGTCTTGATATTATTCAAGGTGATCACGAAGATGCTCCAGGTCAATTAGAGCTTAACTTTAATTATGATGACGTAGTGAGAAACGCGGATAGATTATCAACATACAGGCAGATTTGTGCTCAAGTAGCTAGAGAGTTTAATTTGATAGCTTGTTTTTTATCAAAACCTTTTGTTGGTGTTTCAGCCTCTGGTTGTCATACAAATATTTCTTTATGGAAAGACGGAACTGACAAAGTAATCCCTTGTGGAAACGACGTTAAGGCGCTTCCTGGTATGGAGCAAGTTTATCACCATAGAAGTGGTGGCGAGAATGTGTTCATGCCCGATACTGATGATAATAAAATTCCAGGTAAAATTGGACTTCAGGCAATTGGTGGAGTTATGGAACATCTTCCAGCGCTTACATCAATTGGTTCTTCAACGGTTAACTCATACAGAAGGCTTTGGGACGCAGGTTTCTGGGCACCAGTTTACGCAGACTGGGGTTTCCAAAATAGAACCTGTGGTTTAAGAGTTTCTGCACCAGGTAGATTTGAATACCGTTCAGTAGACTCTGCTCATAACCCTTACCTCATGGGATCAGGATTACTTAAAGCATTTAGTCATGGTATTTCTGAAAAAATGGATCCAGGTAAACCTGAACAAGCTAACATGTATGAAGCTAATGAAGGTAAAGAAAAATTACCAATGACTTTAGGTGAGGCTCTAGAAAAACTTTCAAAAGATAAAGTTATTCAAGACGCTATGCCTGGAGATATGTTAAGAGTATTTACAGAATACAAAACTGACGAGTGGGAAGAATTTCTTGCTACTCCAACTCAGTGGGATCTTGATAAATACTTGGATTGCCTACCATAAAAATAATTATAAGGAGAATAGCGAAATGTGCGGAATAGCAGGAGTAATTAATAGAAGTAAGAAAAGCGTTAATGTCGGTGAACAAATGAGATTAATGCTTCAAGGTATTAAACATAGAGGTCCAGACTCAACTGGTTATGCTATGTATGGTACGCCTTTGAAAACTGGCTTTATTCTCAGATTTAAAATATCTGAAAATGCAGCTGAGGTAAAAGGTTCAGCTAAGACTGAGGATCCAGAAGTTCTAAAGGATCGTAAAAAGCAGGTGGACGCACTAATGAAGGAACATGGAGCAAAGATTACCAAGCAGTCATCAAGTACTCCTTACGCATTTCGCTATGAATTTACTTATAAAAGTGAAAATCTAGAAGAATTGGCAAAAGCGATAGAGACAGTTGAAAAAACTGAAATCTTATCAATTGGAAAAGGTCTTGAGTTGATAAAAGATCTTGGTGATGCAACAGTCGTTGCAGATCAATATGGTCTTGGTAAATTTATGGGAACTCATGGTATCGGCCATACAAGAATGGCAACCGAGTCTGATGTGGATATTAAATCTGCTCACCCTTATTGGGCATTTCCATATCAGGATGTAGCTGTCGTTCATAACGGACAACTAACTAATTATTGGGGTAATCGAAGAGTATTAGAGAGAAGTGGCTATCGCTTTAATTCTAATTGTGACTCGGAAATTATTGCGGTTTATATTGCCGATAAAATGTCTAAAGGAATTGAATTAGAACAAGCAATGAATGATAGTCTAGATGAGCTAGATGGTGTTTTCACTTACATTGTTTCAACTAAAAATCAACTAGGTATGGCTAAAGATCATATGGCTGCAAAACCTATGGTCATTTATGAAGGAAAAGATATCGTCGCTTGTGCTTCTGAAGAAGTTGCAATTAGAAATATTTTTCCCCATGAAATTGTAACGTACGACCCATATGAAGCGGAGGTAAAAGTATGGCAGGTTTAGAAAAAAAAGTAACTGCTTTCCAAGACGAAAATTTATCTGGAAGATCTCAAAAATTATTTTTTGAAGTTACTGAGGAAGAAAATTTTACGTATTATGGTAACCATGATGTTGATTTTAATAAAAGAACCGAAATTGATTGCAAAGATCTTGACGGTAAAGAACTTAACCAAAAGGTTAGAAATGCACTTCTAAAAGGTTACGGTTCAATTGTTATTAAAAATCCCGGTGCTAAGCATGCATTGGGTGTAGGAATACTTAATAAATTAAACTTAATATTTGAAGGTAGCTTAGGTTATTTTGGTGTTGGTTGTATTGATGGACCTACTGTTAGAATTAATGGAAGAGTTGGTTGGTCATGTGCTGAAAATATGATGTCTGGTAAGGTTGTTGTAGAAAATAATGCAGGATCATGTTTTGGTGCAGCTCTTAGAGGTGGTGATTTAATCTGTAAGGGTGACGCTGGTGCAAGAACCGGTATTGATATGAAGGGTGGAACTATCTTAGTTGGTGGTAATGCTGGAGCATATACTGGATTTATGATGCAAAGAGGTCGTATCATTGTTTGTGGTAACGTTAGTGCAAACATGGGTGACTCTATGTATGACGGAATTATCTTCGTTGGTGGTGAGCCTAGATCGCTAGGAACAGACTGTGTTGAGGGTGAAATGAATGATCATGAAATCAGATGGTTAGAACAAAAAATAAAAAATGCTGAAATTGATTGTAAAGTTCCAGCTTCTAAATTTAAGAAGTATGTGGCAGGAAGAATGCTATGGAATTATGACAATTTAGAGCCAGCAGAAAAGAAAGGTATCTTAGGTTAGAAAAAATGACAAAACGTAATACGCAATTATTAGGAAAAAACTCAATCTTCACTCCTGAAGTGATGGATGACATCCATATCAAAGCACAACTAGGTCGTTACCGTATGAGAGGTATGGCTCTTATGAAAAAAATCCCTCATTGGGATGATTTGGTTTTTCTACCAGGTACATTAACTAGATTTGTTATCGAAGGATACAGAGAGAAGTGTTTAACAGAAACGATAATTGGTCCTAGAGCCAAGAATCCAATCAAACTAGATATACCTGTCTATATAACAAGTATGAGTTTTGGTGCTCTTTCTTATGAGGCTAAAACTGCTTTGGCTAGAGGTTCAGCTATGGCTGGAAGTGCTACTTGTTCTGGAGAAGGAGGAATGATTCCTGATGAAAGAAGGTATTCCAATAAATGGTACTATCAATGTATCCAATCAAGATACGGTTTTAACCCTCATCATGCTCAATTAGCTGATGCTATTGAAGTATTTATTGGCCAAGGTCAAAAAGTCGGTATGGGTGGACATTTAATGGGTCAAAAAGTTACTGACCAAGTTGCTGAAATGAGATCTCTACCTGCTGGTATCGATCAAAGATCACCAGCTAGACATCCTGACTGGATGGGTCCTGATGATTTAGCTTTAAAAGTCCAAGAGTTAAGAGAGTTAACAGATAATCAAGTGCCTATTCAATTAAAAATTGGTGCTTCTAGAGTTTATGATGATGTTCGTATGGCTGCAAAATGTGATCCTGATTCAATCTTTTTAGATTGTATGGAAGGTTCAACTGCTGCTGGTCCACACATCGCCGCTGCAAACACAGGTATACCTGGAATCGCTGCTGTAAGAGAAGCTAGAAGAGCACTAGATGATGTTGGTAAATCTGGAGAAGTTTCTCTTGTATTTGCTGGAGGTATTAGAGATGGAGCGGATATGGCTAAAGCTATAGCTCTTGGTGCTGATGCTATCGCCATCGGAACTGCTGGTTTAGTTGCGCTTAATTGTAACAAAGATATCCCAGAAGCAGACTACGAAAAAGAAATGGGTGTTGAAGCTGGTTACTGTTATCACTGCCATACAGGAAGATGTCCTGTGGGTGTTGCAACACAAGATCCAGTTCTAAGAAGCAGATTAGATCCAACTGAAGCTGCAGATAGAGTTTATAATCTATTAAGTACAATGACACTTGAGTGCCAAATGTTAGCAAGAGCTTGTGGAAAAACTAATATCCATTCACTTGAGCCTGAAGATTTAGCTGCTCTAACTATGGAGTCATCAGCAATGGCTAAAGTTCCTTTAGCAGGTACTGACTTGACTGTTGGTGTCGACAACTATCACTCAATTTAAAGGGAGGGAAATAACTTATGGTAAAAAAGAAAAAAACTACAAAGAAAAAATCTCCAAGTAGTTCAAAGAAAAAAACTACAGCTAAGAGTAAAGATACAAAAACTGGCTACAAAGTTGTCGGTGGTGCTAAGTTAAAAGATAAGGAAATTAAATCATCAAGAGAAAAGATGATCGGTCAACATATCGGTTATCGTTATGATGTTAATTTAATACCCGACTACAAACACTTAACACCATTTCTTAAAAAGTATATTGATATTATGGGTTGGGATGATTTGAATTGGTTAGAAGACATCCATATGGGTTTTGAAGGTGATACTCCAGCGGTGTTTGATAGAAATGCTAATGCATGGATAACACTACCAAAAAAAATCAAACTTCCTAAAGGTCAACAAGATAGAGATATGTTAGCAAGGGAATTATTAATTAAATTTCAAATGTCACCAAATCATCCTCTTGTTCAACTTAAGAGAACCTATACAAAAGGCGAGAACTTTAAGTTAGTCGAATAAAAATAGAATACTTTGGAGGGGAAAATTACTTTCCTCTCCTACCTTTTAAGTTAAATTAACTTCCTCTAATCCATTTTCCCTATTAATAAATTTTTTCTCAATTTTAATAGCTCCAAATTCTTCATTTACTAGTTTGAAAATAATTTCTGGATTAAAGTCAGCACAAGAATAAACATCTAATTGGAGTAATGCAGGGTTTATTTCATCCCATGTGTGAAGCGCTATATGACTTGTCTCTATAATTGTCACTGAAGTCATGCCTTTATTACCTTTAATATCACAATATGTTGTATAAGGGCCGCCTAGTATTTTCATATCTATACTTCTTATAACTTTTCTTATCCAGTCAGTAAGAGTGTTCACGTCATTATGAGAAGGGGGTTTTTTGATTGTTGCTCTTATTATTAAATGCTTGTGTTGTAAAGTCATAACAAAACATTACTCTTAAAAATTGATAATACTACTTAAACTGCTAATCTGTAATTCTTATTAGTTTTGATTTTTTCCAATCAGGTATAAATTTTATCACATCAATATCTGAACCTAAACCAGGATTAAAATTTCTATTGTGCCAGTATATGTTTTCCCAATGATCTTCGTCTGTTTCTAATTTAAATGGATTGCATACTAATCTATAGTTTGTGGACAAATGAATAAAATCTAAAATACAAGAACCGTCTTTTAAAATTTTTTTTGTTATGGCTGAGCTAGACGGGAAAGTTGCAAAAACAGAGTCTGAAAAATTATTCCTATCTAAAAAATATTCAGAAGAAAGGAATTTATTCATTTTATCAAAACGAGTAGCTGGATCATAGGTAGCTCTATTAATATGCTCAAACATTTTAGTTGTATTGACAGGATTGTTTTCAGTGATAACAACTATTATGCGCGCCAACTCATCACCTTTTTTATCAAGTAATAAAGGTGACATCGATGAGTTTGGTCTTCCGTTTTGAGTTCTAAAAGCTTGTATTCTAGATTGACATTGCCAGTCTAGAAATTTTTCTCTAAGTACGTCAGGTGATAGCATATTTTTAACAGTCTAGTGTTGTATTTCTTTCCCATTCGGAGAGATGTTTATTGTAAGACTCCCATTCTTTGTTCTTTAATTTTACGTAACTATCAACAAATTGGTTTCCAAAACCTTCTCTAATTATTGTAGATGCGTCGAAATTACGAATAGAGTCCAATAAGTTTAATGGAAGCTTCTTTACTTTTCCGGCTTTATGTCCTTCCGTGTACATATTGATGTCTAATCTTTTTCCTGGATCTCTTTTATTATTCACTCCATCTAAGCCTAGCATTAAACTCCCAGCTTGAAGTAAATATGGATTAGAAGCACCATCCATTAACCTCAGTTCAAAGCGACCAGGACCTGGAACACGAACCATATGTGTTCTATTATTTCCTGCCCAAGTAATTGAGCTTGGTGACCATGTCGCTCCGGAAAGAGTGACAGAACCATTAATTCTCTTGTAACTATTTACTGTAGGATTAAAAATTGCTGCCATTTTATCAGCACTATGAACAATTCCTCCAAGAAAATTATAGCCAGTTTTAGACAAACCTAATTCATCTTTCTTGTCATGAAATAAGTTCTTCTTACCTGATTTATCCCAAACTGAAATATGACTATGACAACCATTACCAGTTAAGTTTGTGAAAGGTTTAGGCATAAATGTAGCTCTTAAGCCATTTTTTTCAGCGATGGTCTTAGTCATAAATTTAAAAAAAGCGTGTCTATCAGCGGTAATTAGACAGTCAGAAAAATCCCAATTCATTTCAAACTGACCGTTAGCATCTTCATGATCGTTTTGATAGGGATTCCATCCCAGCTCAATCATAGAGTCACATATTTCTGTAATTACATCATATCTTCTCATTAAGGCTGAAGAGTCATAACAAGGTTTTTCTTGAGTATCTTTTAAATCTGATAATTCGGTACCATTAGAGTTTACTAAAAAGTATTCACATTCAACTCCAGACTTCATATACATTCCTAATTTGGCGGCTTTTTCCATTTGTCTTTTTAATGCAATTCTAGGTGACGCTTCAACTGGCTTACCAGACATATATAAGTCACAGGCAACCCAAGCAATTTTTTTATCCCAAGGTAATTGTATTACACTATCTCCATCAGGCATTCCAAACATATCAGGGTCAGATGGAGACATATCAAGCCAAGTTGCAAAACCTGCAAAGCCTGCTCCTTCAGATTGGATTTCATCTATAGCTCTAGAGGGAACTAATTTTGATCTTAATATCCCAAACATATCGACAAAGCTTACAAAAAAATATTCGATACCATTTTTCTTGGCATAATTATGTAAATTTATTGACATGTTTTTTCTCCTATTTAGATGTTAATTTTTAACGATTTCACATGAAAAATTCAATAAAATCAATGTATTTTTTTTTAAGTTGTTCCATTAAATGAAATAATAAAATAGGTTTTAGCATATAAAAGTTTAAATTTAGGTCAGGAATGGGAATCTTTAGATTCCTCATATTTGATTATTAAGGAGAAAAAAAATGACTTTAGAAGAACTTACAACCGCGGTCATTACTCAGACATATGTGGCAGCCGAAGGCTGGTATTACATCATGACTGGATTAATGATTGCGATTCACGTTGGTTTTTTAATGTACGAAGTGGGAGCGTCAAGAATGCAAAACGCTGTTTCTTCTGGTGTTAAAAATCTTCTCGCTTTTGCGTTTATGATACCGACATTTTGGTTATTCGGGTGGTATATTTACCTAGCATTTCCTCATGGATTAATTCCAATGGATATGGAAGGTTATGGCGTGCCCTGGAATGTATCAATGGGACCTATGCTTTCAGATCAATTAACTGGTGTCTTTTGGGCTGCATTTACTCTATTTGCTTGTACAACTGCTTCAGTTTTCTCAGGTGCTGTTATCGAAAGAATTAGAATTAGTTCTTTTGTTTTCTTAGCTGTGCTTTTAGGTTCAGTTTGTTGGAATCTTGGCGCTTCATGGGGTTGGCATTATGATGGTTGGTTGGTAACAAAATTTGGTTATCATGATGTAGCTGCAGCAGGTGTTGTACATATGATTGCAGGTTGGTTTGCATTTGGTGTTATCTTAAATTTAGGACCAAGAGTAGGCAGATACAATGCTGACGGATCAATGAATGAGCTAGAAGGACATGATTTAAGGTTCTCTTTTGTAGGACTTTTAATGATAATCGTAGGATTCTTTGGTTTCTTAGGAGCATGTCTAATTTGGCCAGGTATTCCAGCTTATGAAGGTGTTAATACATGGACCACTATTTACTTTGTTCCAGCTACTTTATCCTCATTTGCTTTCAATACTCTAATGGGTCTTGCTGGTGGTATGATTGGTGCCTTCTGGATTAGTAAAGGTAATCCTTTTTGGATGATGTCAGGTGGACTTGCAGGTATTTTCTCATGTGCATCTGGTTTAGATATTTGGTATCCAGGACTAGCTTTCGTTCTAGGATTTGTTGGTGGGTGTATTATTATTCCTGCTAATAACTGGTTACATAAAGTCTTTAAGATCGATGATCCAGTAGGAGCTGTAGCTGTTCACGGTGTAGCAGGTATTTGGGGTGTTTTAGCCATGGGTATCTTTGCTTCAGGTTACCCTGGTATGGACGATACAATTCCAGCGGCTAGTTTATATGGTCAATTTGTTGGCTGTCTAACTATGTTTGCTGTTGGTTTCATACCTGGATGGGGAGTATCGTTTGTAATGAAAATGATGGGATGGTTAAGAGTTCCTGATCACGTTCAACAAGCAGGTATTGACAAGGCTGAACTTGGTTTAAAAGCCACTAACTATTAACTGGTTGAAAGGACACTATTATGAGCATTTTTAACTCATGGCCAGGAGAAAAAGGGGCTACTAGCTACGGTGATATCGACGCTTATTTCACTTCTGCTAATAGCGAAGGCACTTTAATCTTTTGGACACTTGTTTGTATAGGTATCTTATGTTTTACAACATGGGCTGCTGCTAGACACGAGTCAGAAACAGATAAAAACACTAAGTAGTTTTTAAATTTTTTTAGGAGCGATCAAATTAGATCGCTCCTAAATCTTAATCTTAATTAAAATGGAACATCAAGGGGCAAATCTTTTCGCACAACAGTTAGTACAACTTGTCATTGAAAATAAATTTATAGCCGCAGTAGTATGGATTATCATAATGGCATTAATTTTAAGAAAGATTGCAAAAAAAGATAATGATATTTATCTAAAAGAAAGTATTTTTAAAAAAAAAAATAAAAAATAGTTGAAGATTCTTGTTGTTAATGGATGGACAGAAGAAGGTGACTTAGATCATGTCAAATCAGGCTGTAATCTACAAAAGGAAATATTTACTGAACTCATCACATCCACACTGCCAAACTCTACAATTGATATTTTTAATTCCTATAATAACGTAGATTATGATTTAAATAATTATAATGCTTTTATGTGGACAGGAGGTGGAGGGAATATTTATGAAGAAAATGAGCATAATAAATCTCAACTAGATTTTTGCTCAAATATTCTAAAACTTAATAAGCCTATTTGGGGTAGTTGTTGGGGTATGCAGGTTATTGTTACAGCTCTGGGTAAACAAGTAAAAAAAAGTCATAAACCAGAGTTCGGTATTGCTAAAAATATAGTTATTAAAAACCCTATTTTAAATAAGACTATTTATAAGAGTAAAAATATAGTTTTTGATGCTCCCGCTCATCATTACGATATTATCGTTGATATTCCTAATGATTTTGAATCTATCGCTGAAAATGATAATTGTATTCAGTCAATTTACTCAGCCAGAAAAAAAATCTTTTGTACTCAATATCACTCAGAGTTAGGTTACGACTACATTGCAAATCTCATGGTTTTTTGGAAAAAAAATTATAGTAAAATTATTAACGAATTAGATTTTGATGCATTGATCAATAGCTTAAGGATAAAAGAAGTAAATGATAATGAAAATCGTCTGATTGAATTAAAAAATTGGCTAAAGTTATTAAATTAATTTTCTTTAGTTGCTATTGTCATAATTACTAATGCTAGGATTGCCAATAATCCCGAACCAATAGAAAAATAAAATATATTTAAAAAGGCTCCTATAAGAGTTTTCATTCCTACAATCTTAGAGGCAAATAAAGGATTAGCTAACCCTTGATCAATGAGTGTCATAAAAGTTAGTATGATAAATGTCGTACCAAAAGCTCTTTTATAAAATTTTCTCCAACTTCTCTTAAACAAACTTATATTCATGATTAATATTATCATAATTATCTTTTTATTATTAATGAAAAAAAAATATTTATACTTATAATACACATAGTTAAAACAGGAGGAACGATGGGAGAATATATTGAAAATATGAAGGATGCCTTACCGGATCCTGCAAGAGTAAAAGCGATAAAAAAAGACTTAGAATCTAAAGGTGTTAAATATATTTATTCTCATTGGATTGATTTTTTAGGTAGTCCAAAAACTAAACCTATGCCCATCAGCGACTTCGAAGATTTATGTGCCGGTAAAGGACCGCAGTTTGCTGTTCATTCAGTTTCTTTTGTCCCTGAATTAACTGCTGCTGACAATGATCAAATACCTGTTCCAGATCTTGACTCATTATTAATTTGTCCTTGGGATAAAACATGTGCGTGGGTTTTCTCTGACCTTTGGTGGAATGGTAAGCCATACGATGTTTGCCCAAGACAAACCCTTAAAAAACAAATTAAGAAAAATGCAGATGCAGATTTAAAATTTTATGTGGGCATGGAACCTGAATTTTTTGTTATGAAGTGGGAGGATGGTAAGCCTGTAAAAGCCATTGATAGAGATCCTATTTCTTTAAGAAGACAAGCTTTTGGATATGACTCGGAGTATTCAATTGATGGTATGAATTTTTTGAAAGAGATTATTGATATTTTAAATGAGGATCTTAAGTGGGAGTTACATGATGTAGTAGCAGAGGGTGCTTATGGTCAGTACGAACTAGATTTTGGCTATACTGATATGCTAGGAATGGCTGATAGATTTATATTTTTAAGAGTTCTTCTTAAAGAAATTGCTAAAAAACATGGTTATTTTATTTCTTATATGCCTAAAACTCAAATAAGTGATTGGAGATCAGGAGCGCATATCAATCATAGTGTTGAGTGTATTAGTGAAAAAAATAAAAATATTTATAAAGATGGAGATAACTTTTCATCAAGAGCTATGAATGGTGTCGCTGGAATGTTGGAGCATGGTGCAGCTATTACTGCATTAGCATGTCCTACAGTTAACTCTTATAATGGATTTGTTCCTACAGTCGAAGGTCTAGATGGAGGAAGACATACTTGGGCCCCCACACACATGACTTACGGAAGTAACAATAGATCTGCTATGATTAGATTACCTCAAAACAGATTTTGTATTGAAGATAGAGCTTCTGACTTAACACAAAATCCCTATCTAACTTTCACTTTAATGTCGGCTGCTGTAACTAAAGGTATTACTGAAAATATGCAACCACCTGAAGCTACTAATAAAAGTCTTTATGACATTACAGAAGAAGAAGGTAAGAATATTAAAACTCTTCCAAGAAACTTATTAGAGGCTATTGATGCTTTTAAAGCAGATCCTTTGACTAAAGAAGTATTTAGCGAGTCTATGCTTAAAAACTTTATTGGCTACAAGTATGACGAGTGGAGTAGGTATCATACAACAACTACTGACTGGGAAATTAAAGAATACCTAAAGCTATTTTAATTGATCAGTAGTACAAATCTTAAAGTCCATAAGCTTGATAATTTTACTCTCAAATCTGGGGTAACTATAAATCTTGAGCTCTTTTATTTAACAGTAGGAGAGCTCAATGAAAAAAAAGATAATGTAATTATTTATCCAACTCGTTATGCCGGTACTCATCTTGAACAAGGTTATTTAATTGGAGAACAGTTAGCTCTTAACCCGAAAGACTACTTCATAATAATTCCTAATATGTTTTGTAATGGAGTTTCATCTTCTCCTAGTAATACTATTGAGCCTTCAAACGGACCTAACTTTCCGCTGATAACAATTCAAGACAATGTTACTGCTCAACATAATTTAGTTACTAATTTTTTTGGTATAGAAAACATTAAGTTAGTCGTTGGTTGGTCCATGGGAGGCCAGCAGGCTTACCAGTGGGCAACTCAGTATCCAGATATGGTAGAAAATATAGCAGCGATGTGCGCTCATGCAAAAACTAGTGGTCATACTCATGTATTCTTAGAAGGAATGTATGCCGCTCTAACATCAGATCTAAATTGGAATGAAGGCAATTACAAAGAACAACCAAATGCTGGAAAAACAACAATGGCCATGGCTTGGGCAGGTTGGGCCTTAGGTCAAAATTGGTTTAGAGAAAAACTCTATCTCAATGATGGATATAAAAGTCCCCAGGAAGTTCTCGATAAATTATGGAAAACAATTTACTACAAAAGAGATGCTAATGACTTATTAGCAATGATAAGAACTTGGCAAGAACACGATATTAGCAATAATGAAAAATTTAACGGAAATATAGAAGAAGCCTTAAGTTCTATTAAAGCTAACGTTGTTCTTATGCCCGGTATTAATGATTTATATTTTCCACCTGAAGAAAATAAAGAAGAATTAAAGAGTTTAAAAAATGGAAAGTTGGAGATTATTCCTTCTAATTATGGTCATTATGCAGGTGCTGCAAAAAGTAAAGAAGATCTTGATTTTGTAAATAATCAGATCAAAATTTTAATATGACGAAAACTTTATTAATTTTTAAAAGAAATTTTAAAAATTTTTTTCTTTCCAATTTTTAAAATAGAACCTTCATCTTTATCTGTTATTTCATGATTAATATCATCAATTGCAATATCATTGATTTTAATTCCATTATTTTCAATCATTCTCTTTGCTTCAGATTTAGAATGGATTAGCTTATTTATAGCTAAAATATCAGTTAATTTTAGTGAAACGTCATTATTAATCTGAATTAAATCAACATCTTGATCAAAGTTCTTATTTTCAAATAGGTCTGTTGCTTTTTGCTCTGCGGCCAATGCATCTTCTCTAGTGTGGCAATCAGATGTAACTACCAAAGCTAACTTCTTTTTAGCTTTATTTATATCTTCCTCTATTAGAGATTTAATTTCTTCTTTGTCTAAGTCTGAAAATATTAGTAAAAGTTTTTCAACATCTCTATCATCAACATTTCTCCAGTACTGAAAGAAATTAAATGAATTAAATTTTTCTTTATCAATCCAAACAGCTCCCTGTTCAGTTTTACCCATTTTTTTTCCAGAGGAAGTAGTTAAAAGAGGGGTAGTTAATCCGTATGAATTTTTTTTGCTAATTTTAGAAATTAACTCTATGCCTAAAACTATGTTACCCCATTGATCAGAGCCACCAATTTGAAGAGAGCAATTATGGTTTTTATTTAAATAGTAGAAATCGTAACTTTGTAGAACCATATAATTAAATTCTAAAAAAGATAAAGACTGTTCTCGTTTTAATCTTTCTTTAACACTTTCAAAAGTCAGCATTCTATTAATAGACAAGTGACTTCCTACGGTTCTTAGAAGTTCAATATAGTTTAAGTCTGACAACCAAGTGTCATTATTTACATACGTTATGTTATCTTTGTAATCTCTAAAGTAGTGATTAAAAATTCTTTTAAAATTTTCTATATTATTATTAATCGTCTCATATTCTAAAATTTTTCTAGATTCATCTTTTCCCGAAGGATCTCCAACTTTTGTTGTGCCTCCACCTAATAATATAATCGCTTGATGTCCTAATTTGACTAACTGCTTGATAGCTCTTAACTGTACAAGGCTGCCCGCATGAAGAGCATCTGAGGTGGCGTCAAAACCGATATAAAAGGATGATTTCTCTTTATTTAGCTGATTGTTCAGTTCTTCCTCATTGGTACATTGATGGAATAAGTGCCTATTTTTAAATTGTTGTATATAATCAACCATATTTAATAGTTAACATAATTTTGAATTAATAAAATGGAATATATTGCCCTTGGATCAATGTCAGGTACTTCTTTAGATGGTATAGACCTTAGTATTATCAAAAGTAATGGGCAAAACAGTTTTCAAGAAATAGATAACTTCTTTGAGCCTTATTCTGATGAACTTAAAAATCAAATCCAAAAGACCCTAAATGATTGTTATTTAACAAATCCTAATTTACCAAGTCTAATTTCTAATGAATATGTCAAATCTCTTGATAAAATAATTACAAAGAATAAATCATTAAAAATTGATATTTTAGGCATTCACGGACAGACAATATTTCATGATGAAAACTTAAGAATATCATTACAAATTTTTAATAAAAAAATTATTACGCAGTCTTACCCTTTTATAGTTTCAAACTTTAGAAAAAACGATTTATTAAATGGCGGTTATGGGGCACCAATAATTCCTATTTTTCATCAGCTATTATCAAACAAATTTCGAATAAATAATTGTGTTTTTATTAATATAGGGGGAGTCACTAATATTACGATCATTAAAAATAAATCTTTAAAAGCATATGACTTATGTTTTGGAAACTCTTTATCAGATGACTTAATAAGAGTTCATAGTAAAGAATTTGCTTATGATAAAGATGGCTGTTATTCTTTTAATGGCTCTTTGATTGCAGATTTAGAAAAACAAATTTCTTTAGATGTATTTTTTAAAAAAGATTTACCTAAAACATTAGATAGGAATTATTTCCATAAATACTTTAATGACTTAAAAGCTTATTCACAGAATTCACTTGAAAATACTCTATATACTTTATGGAGTATTCTATCTTGTGAAATTATAAAGCAATCTAAGGATTGCAAAATCATACTTTGTGGGGGAGGGAGAAAAAATAAGACACTTGTAGATATTTTAACTAAATGCCATGGCAATGTGACTGATATTGATGATTTAGGATTAGATGGTGATTTTATTGAATCTCAGGGTATGGCTTATTTAGCTATTCGAAGACTTCTAAAAATACCTTCCACATTCCAAGATACTACAGGTATTAATAATAATATATATTTAGGTGAAATTAATTAGATCTATTTTTCTTAATATACTTAGACATTGTTTCCATTAAAGGATTCAATTGATTTTCAAACAAATGGTTTGATTTTGAAATGGTTTCCAATGTTACATCAGCATTTTTTTGTTTTTTGAAGTTTTCAAAAAATTGCTTAATACTATCTTTTTTTACAATTTCATCTTGATCAGCTTTTATGATTAATGTTTTTATAGGGCAGGGGGACAGGAAGTTAAAGTCATAAAGATTTACTGGAGGAGCTATAAGAATTAAGCCATCGACCTCTGGACGTCTCATTAAAGTTTGAAAACCAATCCAAGCGCCAAAAGAGAATCCTACTATCCAACAAGATTTAAAATCTTCATTTTTCTTTTGTAACCAATCCAGTGAGACGCTAGCATCATTTAGCTCTCCTTCACCTTCAGTAAAAGCTCCATCACTTTTTCCCACACCTCTGAAATTTATTCTTAATGTTGAAAAACCATTGTCTTTCATAACTTTAAATGCTGCATAGTTTACTTTTGAATCCATTGTCCCTCCGTGTTTAGGATTAGGATGTAGCACTATTGCTATATTTGGTTTTTCTTCTTCACTGGGAGAATATTTCGCTTGAAGTTTACCCTCACCACCTTGTATAAATACTTCTGGCATAATAAGATCGCGATTGTAGAGTATTTTTGATAATAATAGCAACACCTAAATGAACTCACTTGGATTTAATAAAGAACCTTCAAAGACTACAGTTGTTGTAGCCATGTCTGGTGGCGTTGATAGTTCAGTTACAGCAGGATTATTAAAAGAGCAGGGTTATAATGTAATTGGTATTACTCTTCAATTGTATGAATCCAAAGACTCTGCAAAAAAAGGTTCTTGCTGTTCTGGTTTAGATATATATGACGCTAGAAGAGTAGCTCAAAAATTAGATATCCCTCATTATGTATTTAATTATGAAAAAAATTTTAAGAAAGATGTTATTGATTATTTTATAGATTCTTACGCGAATGGTGATACGCCAATTCCTTGTATAAAATGTAATGAAACAGTTAAGTTTAGAGATCTAATGGATTTTGCTAAAAAATTAGAGGCGGACTGTATGGCTACTGGACATTATGTTAAAAGAGAAGGGGCTGTAGATAAAGCTCTTATGTTTAGAGCTAATGATAAAACCAAAGACCAAAGTTATTTTCTATTCGCAACTACTCAAGAGCAATTAGACTTTTTAAGATTTCCTTTAGGTTCTCTTACTAAAAATGAAACAAGAGATTTTGCAAAAAAACTAGGTTTAAATGTCCATGACAAAAAAGATAGTCAAGATATTTGTTTTATTCCAAATGGAGATTACAAAAGTTTTATTAAATTAAATGCTAAAGAGGGTAACGTGATTGACAAGTCAGGTAAAGTACTTGGTAAGCATGACGGTATTCATAATTTTACAATTGGCCAAAGACGAGGAATGGGTATCGCCTCTGAGAAGCCTTTATATGTTGTTGATATTATAAAAGACACCAATGAAATTATCGTGGGTGATAAGGAGCTCCTACTAGGACAATCTTTAATACTTGATGAATTAAATTTTATAATGCCCGATATAGATATTTCAGCGCCAACTCTAAAAATTAAATGCAGCGCAAAAATTCGATCTTTATCTACGCCGAGTGAAGGTACTTTATACAAAAAAGAAAATACGTATTCTTTTATTTTTGATAATCCGACTGAGTCTATCACTAGAGGACAAGCTTGCGTTCTTTATGATAATGAAAGAGTTCTAGGTGGTGGAATTATTAAGCAAAAACTGAACTAAAATCTAATAAATTCCGTATTTCCTTGTATATTTAACTACTTAACCTATACATAAAATTAGAACAAAATGGCAGCAACTGAACAAACAATTAAACAGGTAAAGACCCTTGAATCTGGTGATTATAAATACGGTTTTTCATCAGATATTGAGAATATTCAAGCGCCAAAAGGATTAAATGAAGAAATTGTTAAATATATATCAAAACAAAAAAATGAACCTGAATGGATGCTTGAGTGGAGACTTAAGGCATTTAATGTTTTTAACAAATTAAAAAAACCTGATTGGGCTAAATTAAATTTTCCAGAAATTGATTATCAGGATTATTATTATTATTCCTCACCAAAAAGTATGAAAGATAAGCCAAAATCTTTAGATGAAATTGACCCTGAAATTTTAAAAACATATGAAAAACTAGGAATACCTATTGAAGAACAAAAAGTTCTATCTGGGGTGGCTATGGATGTGGTATTGGACTCAGTCTCTATTGCTACTACCTATAAAAAACAATTAAATGATCTAGGAATTATTTTTTGTCCAATTTCAGAAGCTATTCAAGAGCACCCGGAGTTAATAAAAAAATACTTAGGTAGTGTTATTCCTGTCTCTGATCACTCTTTTTCAGCACTAAATTCAGCAGTATTTACTGACGGTTCTTTTGTTTATATCCCTGAAAACGTAAGGTGTCCGGTTGAACTATCCACCTATTTTAGAATTAATGCAATTAATACAGGTCAATTTGAGAGAACGCTTATTATTGCTGATAAAAATAGTTACGTTAGTTATCTGGAGGGTTGTACTGCCCCTATGAGAGATGAAAATCAATTGCATGCAGCAAACGTGGAATTAATTGCTTTAGATAATGCTGAAATTAAATATTCAACAGTTCAAAACTGGTATCCTGGTGATAAAGACGGTAAAGGTGGAATTTATAATTTTGTGACCAAAAGGGGAGCATGCAGAGGAGTTAATTCAAAAATCTCATGGACTCAAGTAGAAACTGGTTCAGCCATTACATGGAAATATCCTAGCTGTATTTTACAAGGTGATAATTCTAAAGGAGAGTTTTATTCGGTTGCAATTACTAATAATTTTCAACAAGCCGATACGGGAACTAAAATGATTCATATTGGAAAAAATACAACTAGTAAAATTATATCTAAAGGCATATCTGCTGGAAACGCTAGTAATACTTATAGAGGTCAAGTTAAAATTCAACCAACAGCAATTAATGCAAGAAATTTTACACAATGCGACTCCCTTTTAATCGGCAACGAATGTGGCGCACATACTGTACCTTATATCGAGTCAGCTAATAGTGATGCTCAAGTAGAACATGAAGCTACTACTTCTAAAATTAATGAAGACCAGCTTTTTTATTGTCAGCAAAGAGGTCTATCTCATGAGGACGCTGTTGGCTTAATAGTAAATGGATTTTGTAAAGAAGTTCTTCAAAATCTTCCAATGGAATTTGCAGTTGAAGCGAAGAAATTAGTCAGTATAAGTCTAGAAGGAAGTGTGGGTTAATGCTAAATATAAATAATTTAAAAGTTTCAATTGATGAAAAAGAAATTCTTAAAGGTCTGTCTCTAAAAATAAATAAAGGAGAGGTTCATGCTCTTATGGGTCCAAATGGATCTGGTAAAAGCACTTTATCTTATGTTCTTTCAGGAAAAGAAAAATATCAAGTCAACGGTGGTTCAGTAGATTTTAAAGATAATAATTTATTAGATATGGACGTGGATGAAAGAGCAAATAATGGCCTTTTCTTAGCATTTCAATATCCAATGGAAATACCAGGAGTTCAAACTTCCTTTTTTCTAAGAACTGCAATGAATGCTAAAAGAAAGTTTAATAACAAGCCTGAACTTGATGCTTTAGAATTTGCAAAAGAACTTAAAAAAAAATCTCAAGAGTTGAATATAAATCCGGATATGCTCAAAAGAGATTTAAATGTTAATTATTCTGGCGGTGAAAAAAAGAAACAGGAAATACTCCAACTCTCAATGCTTGATCCAGACTTGGCAATTCTAGATGAAACAGACTCTGGACTAGATATTGATGCTCTTCGAATAGTCTCTGAAGGTGTTAACAAGGCTAGAAACTCTGAAAATTCATTTTTAGTTATAACACACTATCAAAGATTACTTAATTATATTAAGCCAGATTTTGTCCACATTATTGCTGATGGAAGAATAGTAAAATCTGGTGATTACTCGCTAGCTCTTGAATTGGAAGAACAGGGCTATGAAAAAATGGCTCAAGCATAATGGATGTTGAAAAATATATTCAAAATATAAAAAATAGTAAACTTAATCAATATTTTCAAAATAACTTACTAGAGCTTAATCCTTTTCGAAATCATAAAATCGAGAACTACAAATATGCTCAATTAAATAAAATTGATTACAATATTGCTCACAAGAATATTCATAGTATTGACCTTAATATTAAAGATAATTTTCATGACATTTTTAAAAATGCTAAAACTATGGAGCATGTTACTCTAGATCATATGCAATGGACTTTTAATGCTCCTGATAGCCCTATTAGACTATCAAGCTTAATAAAGGATCCTGTTGTACATAGTTTCGATTTAAATAATTTTAATGAAGAAGTTTGTATAATTGACTTGTCTAATTATTTGGAACTTAATTTTATATTTGATTACAGCAACAATGAAAAAATGTCGTTAATTATTATAGACTCTGAAATAAATTCAAATAAGAGTCCTCGTTACTTAAAATTTAACATACATGAAAAAGCTAACATTGAAATTTTACAAATGTCTTATAATAAAGAAAATTCTTTAATTTTTTATGAATTTAATCAAAATGATTCTTCAAATGTAAACCTAACAGCTTTGCAGGCTAATAATGTTCAGTTAAGAAATGAATTTTATTTTAATTTAGCCTCTCATTGCAGCACTAAAATTTCTGGAACTAACTTTTGTAATTTAGGTGTTAATGATAATTATTCCTTTATCCAACATAATAAGCCTGATTCCTCAAGTAAAGAGGTATTTAAATCTATAGTAGATCATGGTGCTATTACAAATTTTCAAGGTAAAATTTATGTTGATAAAATTGCGCAAAAAACTGACGGATATCAAATGAGCAGATCTTTATTATTAGATGATATTTCAAAATCTAATAACAAACCTGAATTAGAAATATACGCTGATGATGTGAAATGTAGTCATGGTTCAACTATTAGTAAAATCGATCAAGATCATTTATATTATTTTAACTCTAGAGGTATAAGTTCAGATTTAGCTACTAAAATACTTAAAAAAGCTTTTATCCAAGAAGTTTTAGATTCAATTGAAAATGTTTCCCTTAAGCAGATTTCTGATAAGATTGTTAGTAGTTTTTTATAATGTATAAGTCTCTTAAATCAGATTTTCCTATCTTACAAAAAAAAATTAGAAATAATAATATTACATATCTAGATACAGCGTCTACTTCTCAAAAACCCAATTCAGTAATCGAATCAATCACTAATTTTTATCAAAATTCATACGAAAATGTTCATAGAGGTATGAACTCTCTCAGTATAGATGCAACAGAAATATTTGAAGCATCTAGAGAAAAAATCAAAAATTTTATTAACGCCAAATCATCTAATGAAATTATTTTCACTAAAAACGCCACTGAGGGAACAAACATCATTGCTCATGCTATGTCTTCCCTTTTAAATGATGGTGATGAAATAATCACTACTGAATTAGAGCATCATTCTAATTTTCTTCCTTGGTTATCTTTATGTAAGAACAAAAATTTGAAATTTAAAGTTATTCCTCTTTTACCAAACGGTACTATTAAAGAAGAAGATGTTATAAATGCAATATCAAGTTCTACAAAATTAGTAGCTATATCTCATATGTCCAATGTAACAGGCCAAATGATAGATGTTAAAAAAATTAAAACTTCTACTGCAAATAAAGATATTCTATTTTTTATAGACGGATGTCAGTCAATTGCTCATCGAAAAGTTGATGTTCAAGAATTAGATTGTGATTTTTTCGTTTTTTCATCTCATAAACTATACGGCCCTTCCGGAGTGGGTGTGCTATACGGTAAAGAAGATTTACTGAATAAACTTCCTCCAGTTTCTTTTGGTGGCGGTATGATAAACCAAGTAGAATTAGATAGTTTTACTAATGCCCTTTTACCTAACAAGTTTGAGTCTGGAACACCTCCGATCGAAGCAGTGGCAGGTTTGTCCGCCGCATTAGATTATTTAATCACAAATAAATTTGAAAATTATTTTGATGAAGAAGTCACATTGCGTCAAAATTTAATAGATGAACTAAAAAATTTAGGTAATGTTGATATATATGGAGTATCTGACGATACTATTGCCTCTTCAATTGTCTCTTTTAATGTCCAGGGTAAAAATTATAATGATATTGCTACTTTTTTAGATCAGTACGGAGTAATGATTAGAAGTGGTCACCATTGTTGTCAACCCTTTATGAAAAAATTAAAAATCCCAGGTACTTGCAGAGTTTCATTTGGTATTTATAACTCTAAAGAGGACATTAGCACTTTCATAGACGCACTTGATAAGACAAACAAATTATTATCATGAATGATGATAAGACATTAGCTGATTTTTTACCTAAATTAAATCCTGAGGGAGAATTAATATTGGGTGAATTTAAATCGTCTGCTTCTAAAGAGATTTCTAAACAACAAGTGATCGATAAAATTTTACTTATTAATGATCCTGAATTAGGCATCAATATTTACGATTTAGGTCTAATTTATGAACTTAAAATTGTTAATAATAATATTGATGTTTTAATGACCTTAACAACCGTTAATTGCCCAGTTGCTGACACTATGCCAAACGATATAGCAAAAAAAATAGCTACTATTGAAGATTGTGGACAAATTAAAGTAAAATTAACATTTGAACCTGCCTGGACTAAAGATATGATGAGTGAGGATGCAAAATTAGCTCTAGGTTTTTAATATGACACAATTATTTTCACTTACAGACACTGCTGTTTTAAAAATTAAAAATATGTTATCCGAACAAAAAGATAAAGTAGGCCTTAGAATTGGCCTTAATACAAGAGGTTGTGCAGGTCTTAGTTACACTATGGACTACGCAACACCCGAAAATATTAATGAATGTGAAAAGCTAGAAAATTATGATGTGCCATTATTTATTGATAATAAAGCTGTAATGTACATTATCGGAACCGAGATGGATTTTGTAAAAGAAGAATTCGGGGAGAGATTTGTTTTTAATAATCCAAATCAAACTAGCGAATGTGGATGTGGAGAAAGCTTCCACGTAGAAAATTAATTATTACAAATATTTAAATGGCTGTTATTTTTGGAATACTTTCAGCATTAAGTTTTGGTGTTGGTGATTTTCTAGCTAGATTTTCTTCTAAAGAGATCGGTTTTCAAAGATCTTTATTTTGGATGTTAGTTGTAGGAAGTATTTTTTATTTAATATTATATTTCGTCTTTTATGGAGAGTTTAGCCCTAATCTGAAGGGAGTAGTTTTATCTTTAATGGCAGGAATTTTGATTATGTTTGGACTTCTATTTTTATATAAAGGTTTGGAGAGTGGGCCTGTTTCTATTGTTGCGGCTATTGTGGCAACTAATCCTTTTTTTGTATTTTTAGTTAGATTTGCTTTTGGAACAGAGCCAAGTGCATTACAATGGATCGCGAGTATTGTAATAATTTCAGGTGCAGTTTTAATTTCTATTAGCGCAAGTTCTTTTAAAGATAGTTTGGGTCTTAACTCAAAACAAATTAAATCTACTGTAATTATGTCATTTGTTTCTAGTATTTGTTTAGCTTTCGGATTAATTTTCTCTCAAGAGGCATCAAACCATCTTTCAACAACTGAGACAGTAATTTATATTAGATTTTTTAGTCTATTATCAGTTTCAGTAATTTTAATATTTTACCGTATTAAGCCTATACTTACAAAAAAATCGATACCAATACTCATATTTCAAGGTATTTTAGAAACAACAGGTTATTTTTTATTAGTATCCGCTTACTCCTTTGATAAAATTGGAATAGCTGTAATTATTTCTTCAGGTTTTGGGCTAGTAACAATAGTCTTAGCTAGAATAATTCTCAAAGAAAAAATTGAAAAGATTCAAAAGATTGGAATAATTTTAACTTTTATAGGTGTAGCCTGCATATCAATTTAATTTTTTTTTTGAAAAAATATTATCTCAATATTTGTAGAATTAATAATTATTGAAATACAAATTATTAATCCTCCTAACATAGTATAAAAATCTGGTATCTCGTTTACATTCATAAAAGGTAACCAAGCCCAAAAAATACCACCAACCACTTCTAGAAGTGATAATAAGCTTAATTCACCAGATAATAATTTCTTAGAACCTATGCTATATAGAATTAATCCACATGCCACCAATAAACCATGTGTTATGCTAAGCAATATATTGTTAATTGGTATTTCTATAGAAAAATTCATTATTATTAAAATAATGGAGCAAATAAGGGAGCATAATAAACCACCAATAATTAAAATATAGAATTTTTCATTATTATTTTTACTTCTCAAGGCAACTGTAAAACCGGCAAATCCAAGACTAGATATAAAACCAGTTATTAAACCAAATGTTGAACCACTTAACTGACTTTGAAGAACCATTATTACTATTCCGAAAAAAGCAATAATCATCGCAACTAAATTTTTTTTGGAAATTCTTTCGTTAATAAAAAGATAGGCAATCAAAGATGCAAAAAAGGGCATTAACGCTAACATCAATAATGTTACAGCTGCGGTAGTATTAGTAATTGAGTAAATAAAACCTATAAATGTTATTGTTAGTAAAATACCTCCAAAAATTGTTATTTTATCTATGTTTAATAAATTTATAAAAAAATATTTTCTATCTTTAAAAAATAAATAGCTGCCAACAATCATAGCAACAGTAAGTCCTCTTATGATTAAATATGGTAGTTGATATGACTGAGGATCAGTCATATTTTTTACAACAACAGCTCCAAAACTCCATATAAGTCCAGCTATAATTACAATTATTACTGAACTAGTGTGCTCTTTCATTGTTCAGCAAGCAAGTCTTGATAGTTATTGATCAAAAAAATTGATTAATTCTTCTATACTATTCAATGTTTGATTTTCACCAGATTTATCTCTAATGGTAAAGGTAGCACTATCAATTTCTTTTTCTCCAATCACTAAAGTGTAAGGTATTTTCTTAGTAACAGATGATCTAATTTTATATCCAAGTTTATTGTCAGATAAATCCACGGTAGACCTAATTTTATGATTAATCTTTTTATTTAGATCATTACAGTAATCAGCAAATTTTTCAGATATAGGAAGTATTGCTAATTGAACTGGAGTAATAAATAGAGGCAACCAACCATTAGTATTTTCCAGTATAATAGCAATAAAACGTTCTAAAGATCCAATTAAAGCCCTATGAATCATAATAGGTGTTTTATTGTCATCATTACTATCTTTATATTTTGCACCAAGTCTATTCGGTAAATTAAAATCAATTTGAATAGTTCCACATTGCCACTCACGGCCCAAAGAATCCTCTAATGTAAATTCTATCTTAGGACCATAAAATGCACCTTCACCTTCTAAGATATTAAATTCTTTACCACTATCCGTCAGAACTTTTTTTAATTGTGTTTCAGAGTTTTCCCAGTCTTCATCTGAACCTATACTTTTTTCAGGTCGAGTAGAAATGTTGTATTTCACTTTTGTAAATCCAAACTGTTTATAAATTTTTTCAATTAAATTTGCTGTTTCATTGCACACTTCATAAATTTGGTTTTCTGTACAAAAAATATGAGCATCATCCATTGTAAATCCACGAACTCTAAAAAGTCCATTTAGAGCTCCCGATGGTTCATATCTGTGACATTTTCCAAATTCTGAGTATCTCAAAGGTAAATCTTTGTAAGTAATTAATTCTGAATTAAATAAAACTATGTGACATTGACAATTCATTGGTTTTAAAGCAAATGTCTTATTATCTGACTCAATTGTGAACATATTTTCTTTGAAATTATCCCAATGTCCTGATTTGACCCATAATTCATTTGAAACAAGTTCAGGTGTTTTAACTTCGAAATAGTTTAGTTTTCTTTGTTCATCTCTAATGTAATTAGTTATATTGTTATAGAGTGTAAGACCATTCGCTTTCCAAAAAACATTACCAGCAGAAAACTCACTTAAAAGAAATAAACCCATATCTGTTCCCAATCTTCTATGGTTTCTTTCTTTGGCTTCTTCGATATTTTTAATGTGAGTGTCTAACTCTTTTTTTGAAAACCACGCAGTTGCATATATTCTTTGAAGCATTTTATTGGTACTTATTCCCCTCCAATAAGCTCCCGATATATTTATTATTTTAAAGTGAGGACTGTATTCCTTAGTGCTTGAGTGATGAGGGCCCTTACATAGATCGATAAAGTTTTCTTGTTCATAAATAGTAAGTTCTTCATCACTAATATTTTTAATTAGTTCTAATTTATATTTATTATTTTTGAATAATTCTAAAGCTTTCTCTTTATCAATTGATTTTTTTTTAAAGCTTCTAGTTTCTTTGAGAATTTCTTTCATTTTATTTTCAATTTTAACTATATCTTCTTCATTTAAATTTCTTTCAATATCAAAATCGTAATAAAAGCCATTTTTTATAAATGGACCTATAGTAGGTTCTGCTTTAGGAAATAAAGAAATTACAGCCTCAGCCATAATATGCGCCATATCATGTCTCATTATATTTTGTGCATCTTCAGTAAGTTTTCTTACTGGTTGACTTCCTTCAGTATTGGTATCGGAATATGTTCCGTCAGAATTTTTATAAGCTATAATCTCATTCATCATCTATTTCCTTGAAGAAACAACTCTCTTCTCCCGTATGACAGGCTTGTTTATTATCTAAATCAACTTTATAGACTAAAGAATCGTTATCACAATCAATAAGAACATTAATTATTTTTAAATAATTTCCTGAAGTTGCACCTTTTAACCATAATTCTTCTCTACTTCTACTCCAAAAATGAGCAGTCTTTTTTTTTAATGACAACTCTATTGCCTCTTTATTTGAGTAAGCGAGCATTAATACCTTGTGAGTCTTAAAATCCTGAACAATAACAGGAACTAATCCATTTTTATCATATTTGATATTTGATAATTTAATTTTTTCCACTAATTTACAATAATTAACAAAGGTTTATTTACCAATGAGTTTTACTGTAATTGCACCAATTTTCAATGAAGAAAAAAATATCCCAATTCTTTTTAAGGAGATACTGGCTTCTTGTAGTAAAGTCCCCTTATCGCAAGTAATATTCGTTAATGATGCCTCCAAAGATAAATCTGAGACTCAACTTAAAAAAATTAAAAATACCAAATTTAAGTTTATTTCCCATGATTCTACCTTAGGCCAAAGCGCAGCAATTCATACAGGAATTATTAATACTAAAAATGATATAATCATTACAATTGATGGGGATCTACAAAATGATCCAGCTGATATACCTTTACTTTTTAAAAAATTTTTAGAGTTAAAGAAAAATAAAGTATTTATTCAAGGTTTTAGACACTCACGAAAAGATACTATTTCTAAAGTTATTGCTTCTAAAATTGCTAACTATATTAGAGTTCTAATTCTTGACGATAATCATCCTGACTCTGGTTGTGGAATAAAAATTTTTAATAAATCTGATTATATGTTATTACCACATTTCAAAAATATGCATAGGTTCATGCCATTTTTATTTAAAATGATAGGGTGCAAAACACATTACATTAATGTAAATCACCGCAATAGACATTCTGGAGTCAGTAATTATAATAATTTAGGAAGAGCTCTAGCGGGTATTTACGATTTATTTGGCATTGTATGGTTGAAAAACAGATATTTAAACAATTTTCACACTTTAGTAAAAAAAAATAAATGACAAATGAAACAATTTGGTTGGGAATAGGTTTCTTTGGGCAAGGCTTATTTTTTATGAGATGGGTGGTTCAATGGATTTCATCTGAAAAAAAAAAAGAAAAGTGAGATTCCTATTCTCTTTTGGTACTTTAGCTTAATTGGAGGTCTAATTACTTTAATTTATGCAATTTATAGAGTTGATCCAGTATTTATATTAGCGCAATCTTTTGGACTCATTGTTTACTTAAGAAACATTTACTTCATATATTTTTCAAATAAATGATTTTTCACGTTGCTCCAATGATGGGCTACACAGATTATTATTTTAGAAATTTAATGCATTTTTTATATGAAGATAAAGTAAAAACATATTCAGAAATGATTGTAGATAAGGCAATCATTTTTAATACTGAAAAAACTCTTACAAAACATTTTTGTACTCTTAATAAAAGTGTCATTCAAATTGCTGGATCTAATCCGAATGAAATTTCACAATGTTTAAATATTATAAATAATATTCCTTATATATCAGAAATTAATTTTAATTTAGGTTGCCCAAGTTCTCGAGTACAAGAAAATAAACTTGGTCTAGCTCTCACTCAATATCCAGAACAAGTAAATAATTGCTTGAAAGAATTTTCAAAATCAAAAAAAATAGTATCAGTAAAGTGTAGATTAGGGTTAGGATTAGATGAGGACCAAGATTATATTTATAATTTTTTAAACATGTTTAAATCTAATAATATTGGCAAGGTTATAATTCATTGCAGAAATGGAGTGCTAAATTTAAATACTAAAAAAAATAGAACAATTCCAAATATTAACTACAAACTCTTCTTAAAATGTCTTAAGGATTTTCCTGATATTCAGTTAATCCCAAACGGAGAAATTAATAATTTAGATATTATTAATAATTTTAATAAACATAATATAACAGATGTGATGATAGGTAGAAAATTTTCTGATGAATCTTTATTTCTTCATAATAATGGAATAAGCAAAATAAATGATATTGATAGTAAAGTTATAAATTACTTATCTTTTATTCTTCAATATCCAATTGTAAAAAAAAACTTAATACAAAAGTCTTTATTAACGCTATTAACAAACTTAAAAGACTCTAAAAAATATAAAAAAAAGATTTTAAATACAAAAACTATTGATGAAATACTATCGATATTTCAGAAAAGAGAAATTATTTGGAGTTAGATAATTTAACCAATTATTCTAATTTTATTAAAAGTCACCATAATTTAATAAGTAGTTTTAATAATTCTGATTATAGTAAAAAATCAATTGTTAAATATTTTAATAATAATTTACCAGATTATTTTAACTCTCAATCTGAAAAGTATGAAAAATTTCAAAAACTCAAAGACCAAATTATAGTATTAATTTTTATAAGTCGCTATAGGGGCATTAATGATCATGTTACCTCCTCTCGATTATGGTCACTGATCATGCAAAAATATCTTAGTAGAATTTTTCATCATTATCTTTCTTTAGAATATAAAAATTATCGTAAAAACTTCTTTATTTTAAGTTTGGGTAAGTTGGGTGTTTGTGATCTCAATTACTCTAGTGACATTGATTTAATTATTTTTTTTAAATCAAGTGATGATATTTCATTCAGAAGTTTTAATAAAATCATTAAAAATATTCTTTCAAATATTTCTAATGTTTCAATTTCATATTTTCATAAAATAGATTTAAGACTAAGACCTGATTTTGGTTCAGACTCTATAATTTCTGATATCGATAACTCTATTAATTACTATTCCTCAGTAGGAAGAAATTGGGAACGATTAGCGTTTCATAGGTCATCTTTTCTATGTGGTAATTATTCACTATATCTTAATTTTAAGTCGTCAATTCATAATTTTCTTTATAGAAAAAGTTTTGATTTTTATGCTATCGATGAAATTAAAAAATTATTTACTTTTTCTAAATCTACAAAATCAATAATTGATATAAAATCTTCACCTGGCTATATAAGAACATGCGAAAATATTCTACATTTTTTTCAATTAATTTGGTCTGGTAAATTTAAAAATCTCCGTAATATTTCTATACATAATTTATTTGATAGATTAGGTAATTATCCTAACATTATTTCTAGTTCGGATTTATTAATAATTAAAAATGCTTATTACTATTTTCGTTGGACTGAAGATATCCTTCATATTAAATTTAATTCTAAAATTAATACACTTTCTTTTAATAATTCTGATTTATTAATTTTTGATGAAAGCATAGACATCAAATTATCAAACCATAGTCAGAATGTTATTGGTATTTATAATAAGTTATTTAAACCTGAGGTTTCTGAATTTTCCTATGATTTAAAAATTTTTAATTCTAGTAGTTCTTCAATCATTAATAATTGGTTTCAGCGATCAAATGATAAACTTAACTCAAATCAAATAAAAAAAGACTTTGATAATATAATTAATGCTTTTTTATCAAATATTAACAACTTGAAAAATAAAGATGATTTAGTAATTAAATTTGATTACCTATTAACTTATTATAAATCAGGAATTCATCTGGCTGCTTTGTATAAATATAATCCTTTGATCCTTGATAAGATTATATTTATATTTTCTCATTCTCCAAAGTTGTCTAATCAGATTAATAAATATAATTATTTAGTAGAATCTTTAATTTTTATCTCTGGAAGACATTTCAGTTATGTTAATAAAATTAATTCACCTGACATTCTTGATTTTGACTTAAACCTTAGAAATTCTATTAATAATTTTTATGAAGATCTTTTCTTCTTTGACTATAACTATTTAAATAAAAGCTATTCTTTAGAGCAATATCAATATCAAAGAAGTAGGAAAATAAGATCTTTTCTTTTTAATTTATTTCTATTAGTTAAAAAATTATATTTAAATAACCATAATTTATCTGATACAGAAATTGTTCCTGTTTTGTTTGGTAGTACTGCTCTTTATCAAAATTTATCCTATTCAGATACTGATATTTTTTTTATAAAAATGGATTCCAACATTAATCATATGCATGCTATTAAAATAATTAAAAGATTTTATCTAATTATTAATCAATACTTAGATAAAAACGTTATCGATATTGACCATAGAAATAAACCATTTGGTAATGACGCTGATCTTATTATTGGTTATGATGACTTTTTAAGTTTTTTTCATTCTAATGATGATGACTTTTATAAATTGTCTTTTCTAAAGTGTGATATTTTATCAGATCACGTTTCAATAAAGAAAAGATTCAAAATTGACAAGTTAAAGATTTCTAATTCATTTAAAAAAATAGATTCTAATTACCTTAATAAAATTATTAATATTAAATCTAAATCTATTGATTTAAAAAGTGTGATTTCTTTTTATGATTTGTTTATTAATATTGGTAAAATTAATAGCTATCGTCATTTAGATTTTGAAAATGATCTTGGTTACCTAAAGAAAACTTTAAATAACCAAGATTTAATTGGCGTTAAATCTAAAATAGATTTAAATTTTTATCTTAATAAAATTAAGATTTAGTAATCGTAATACATGTCGTACTCTTTTGGAGTTACGGCAAGTTTATTTGGCTCAATTTCTTGTTCTCTTTTGTACTCAATAATTGATTCAATCAAATCTTTTGTAAATACATTTCCTTCAAGAAGATAATCATGATCTTTTTCTAAATTATTGATTGCTTCTTCTAGGGATGCTGGAACTTCTTTGATATTAGCTTGTTCCTCAGGGGGTAGATCATAAAGATTCTTATCCATAGGTTCACCGGGATCTATTCTATTTTTAATCCCATCCATACCAGCCATAACCATTGCTGCAAATGCTAAATATGGATTTGCTGTTGCGTCTGGGCATCTGAATTCTACTCTTTTTGCCTTTGGAGAAGGGGAGTAAGCCGGAATTCTACATATAGCACTTCTGTTTCTATTAGAATAAGCAAGTTTAACTGGCGCTTCATATCCTGGTACTAATCTCTTAAAAGAATTTATTGTAGGATTAGTGAAAGCAAGTAAGGATGGAGCATGTTTTAATAGTCCACCAATATAAAATTTAGCTTCATCACTTAAATTAGCATAACCACCTTCTTTGAAGAAAATTGGATTTCCATTTGCCCAAATGCTTTGGTGGCAATGCATGCCTGATCCATTGTCATTTGATAGAGGTTTAGGCATAAATGTGGCACTTAAACCATTCATCTTAGCTGTATTTCTCACAACATATTTATATTTTTGTAAGTCGTCAGCATGAGATAGTAATGTGTCAAATTTTAAATCAATTTCTTGTTGTCCTGCAGTAGCAACTTCATGATGTTGAGCTTCGACTTTTAAGCCAATTGATACCATATGATTAACCATTTCAGATCTAACGTCTTGCATTGTGTCATGCGGAGGGCAAGGGAAATAACCTGATTTATTTTTAATTTTATAACCTAAGTTAGGTCTTTCATCAGCACCTCTATTCCATACAGCTTCACCTGAGTCTACAGAGAAAGAAGAGTGGTGTGGATCGGTAGAAATTTTTACATCATTGAAAAGAAAAAATTCTGCTTCGGCTCCAAAAAAAATACTATCACCAACTCCAGAGGATTTTACATACTCTTCTGATTTTTTTGCAACATATCTTGGATCTTTATCGTATTTTTGTCCAGTAATGGGGTCTTGGATGTCACAAATTAAGACTAGTGTTGGATCAGCAAAAAAGGGATCAACAAAAGCAGTAGAAGCATCAGGAATAAGAATCATATCACTTGCTTCAATAGACTGAAAACAACGAATAGATGAACCGTCAAAACCAACGCCTTCTTCAAAAACATCCATCTCAAAAGTGCCAATGTGATGAGAGAAATGATGCCAAGTTCCAAGTGGGTCAGTAAACCTATAATCAATATAAGTAATATTCTTTTCGTCTATAAGTTTTTGTAATGCTTTTTTATCCATATCTTTATCTCCTTTATATTTTTATTATAATTGTTTTGTCAAACCGCCTCATCGCCAGTTTCGCCAGTTCGAATTCTAATAGCTTCACTAACTTCATATACAAAAATTTTACCATCGCCAATTTTACCTGTATTTGCATGTTTAATGATGACTTCAATTGCTTTTTTATAATTTTTATCATCCACTATCAGTTCAATTTTTACTTTAGGAAGAAAATCCACAACATACTCTGCACCTCGGTACAATTCAGTATGCCCTTTTTGTCTTCCAAAACCTTTAACCTCGGAGACAGTTAATCCACTTAGGCCAATTTGACCTAAACCATCTTTAACATCTTCAAGCTTAAAAGGCTTAATAATAGCTTCTATTTTTTTCATTAATGCGCTAGCAAATATAATGTTTAATTTGCATAATATCTATACCTTAAATTAATCGGTTTAAATTCTTTGATATCTATACTATAAATTAATCACTTTTTGTGGCGGGTGTAGCTCAGTTGGTTAGAGCGTCGGTTTGTGGTACCGAAGGTCGGGGGTTCGAGACCCCTTACTCGCCCCACTAATTTAATGATGCGCGGATGTGGCGGAATGGTAGACGCACTGGTTTTAGGTACCAGCGGAGCAATCTGTGGGAGTTCGAGTCTCTTCATCCGCACCAAAAAATGGAAAAAAAATGAATTATAAATCAATAGAAAAAAAGGACTACTTATCTCAATATGAAGTTACGTTAGACAAGAATGCTATAGAAAATATTATTTCTGAAAAAATCACAGAAAAACAGGAAACTTTTGAAGTGTCGGGTTTTAGAAAAGGAAAAGTTCCTGCTACAATTATAAAATCTAAAATTGGACCTCAAATTGAAAATGAAGTCTTGAATGAACAAATATCTAAAAATATTACTGACATTACGGATAAAGAAAAAATTGTATCGCTAATTCAACCTCAAGTGGATTTTAAAGATAATTTTAACTTCAAAGTTTCTTTCTATCACAAGCCCAAGATTGATATTGAAGGTATGAAATCAACAGAAATAAAATCTTATAATGTGGACATTAAAAAATCTGACATTGATGATTTCAGAGAAAAAATAAGAAAAGAATATTATACTTTAGACGAGGAAAATAAAGTAACTGCTGAGTCCGTAGTAGATTTTGAAATTAGTAATTATTCTGACGAGTTAAAAGCCATCTTTTCTCAAAAACAAGTTAGGATTGATTTAACAACGGATACTAAAGAAGAAATTTTTAATCAAATTAAAAAACTTTTAATAGGATGCGAAATAAAAAATAATGTTAAAACTGAAATTAATAAATTAAATATAGAAATTGAAATTATTAAAACTTATAAAAAAATATATCCAAAAACTGATGAAGATCTAGTTAAGGTTCTTAAAATCAAAGATATTGACGAGCTGAATACACAAATTAATAAAAAGTTGTCTGATGATACTGAGTTCATGAAAAAAGATTTTTATATTGAAGAAATTTTAAAAACTTTTTTAGAAAAACAAGATATTAAAATTCATGACGAAGTTATTAACATTGAGTTAAAAAGAAATTATTCAGTTGATACCTCAAGTATTAAGGAAGAAGATAAAGAAAGAACTGAAAGTTTAAAAAAAATTTTAACTGATAATATAAGAAAAGATGTAATTTATTCTGAACTTGTGTCTTTTTTTAAGGTTGCGGTTGATCAAAAAGAATTACAAGAGTACTTAAAAACATATTATGGCGAAAAAATTGATCAAAAAACTGCAGAAATGGGTTACGCGACGTTATTAAGAAATAAAATTGCCGATGAATCTCTGAAAACTTTTAAAATAAAAGAAACTAAGCTAAGTTTAGATGATTTTATGAAGTTAAGAACTATTGAGCAACAGGGACATAACCACGATCATAACCACGATCATGGTCATAAAAAATAAATGAGTATTGATATGAATTTAGTACCCGTAGTAATTGAGCAATCTGGTAAAGGTGAGAGATCCTTTGATATTTTTTCTAGACTTTTAAGAGAGAGAATAATTTTTCTTACAGGCCCCATTGAAGACAACTTAGCTTCATTAGTTTGCGCGCAACTACTTTTTCTAGAATCTGAAGCTCCTGATGAGCCAATTAATCTTTACATAAATTCTCCAGGAGGTGTAGTTTCTGCGGGTCTTGCGATGTACGACACTATGCAATACATCAAACCCTCAGTCTCAACAGTTTGTCTAGGTCAGGCTGCATCAGCTGCCTCTCTAATATTATGTGCCGGCGCCTCTGGTTCAAGATTTGCAACACCTAATTCAAAGATTATGATCCATCAGCCATCAGGTGGTTTTTCTGGACAAGCTACTGATATCAAAATTCAGGCTGAAGAAATACTTAAGACTAAAAAAAGAATTAATGAAATTTATCAAAAACATTTAAATATTAGTATTAATGAAATAGATAAAGCCATGGAAAGAGATAAATTTTTTGACGCTGAAGAGGCAATGAAATTCGGACTTATTGACAAAGTAATAACAAAAAGAGAAGATATTTAATGGCAGATTTACCTATAGCCACTGATGATAAAAAAATTTCCTGCTCATTTTGCGGAAAAAGCCAAGAAGAAGTCAAAAAATTAATTGCAGGACCTAGTGTTTACATTTGTAATGAGTGTGTAATTTTATGTAAGGATATTCTTGTAGAAGATGACAAAATTGACACTAAAAAGAAATTTGAAATACCTAAACCAAGTGAAATTTTTAGTTATTTAGAAAATCATATCATTGGTCAAGAGCAGGCTAAAAAAATCCTTTCTGTTGCTGTTTATAATCACTATAAGAGAGTTCAAAAACCTGTTAAGGACATTGAGATATCAAAATCTAATATCTTGCTTATTGGACCAACAGGCTGTGGTAAAACTTTACTAGCTCAAACTTTAGCTAAATTTCTTAATGTCCCTTTTACAATTGCTGATGCTACTACTTTAACTGAGGCAGGCTATGTAGGGGAAGATGTTGAAAATATTATTTTGAGATTATTACAACAATGCGATTATGATGTTAATTCTGCTCAAAAGGGAATTGTTTACATTGATGAAATTGACAAGATTGGAAGAAAGAGTGAAAATCCATCAATAACTAGAGATGTTTCTGGTGAAGGCGTTCAACAAGCACTTCTCAAGATCATAGAAGGAACAACTTCAAGTGTTCCTCCACAAGGAGGAAGAAAGCATCCTCAGCAAGAATTTTTACAAGTCGATACTAAGGATATACTGTTTATTTGTGGTGGAGCTTTTGAAGGTGTTGATAAAATAATTAAAAATAGAATTAATAAAAAAACAATTGGTTTCAATAAGGCTATAAGCGAAAATCAAGAATTTAAATCTAAGTTAGAAAATGATGATTTAATTAAATTTGGTCTTATACCTGAGTTAGTTGGCAGATTGCCTGTAAATGCAAATTTAAATGAACTTAGTCTCGACGATTTAGAAAAAATTCTGATCACTCCAAAAAATGCAATAGCTAAACAATACGAAGCACTTTTCTCTTTTGAGGGTGTGACATTTGAAATTACAGACGATGGAAGAAGGCAAATTGCATTATTAGCCCAAGAAAAAAAGATAGGAGCAAGAGGCTTAAGATCCATTCTAGAAAAATTACTTTTGGACTGCATGTTTGATATTCCAGATAAAGATTCTGTTGATAAAGTGGTGTTAAATAAGGACGCAGTTATTAATAATCAACCAATACTAATTTATAAAGAAAAAGTAAAAATTAAAAAAAAAATAGGTGAAAATTAAAAAATCCTCACTATCTTATTAGTATGGATAAAAATTTTGTAACTGGACCAATTCTGCCATTAAGAGATTTAGTGGTTTTTCCCTCAATCACATCTCCGCTTTTTGTTGGTAGATCTAAATCTATTGATGCAATTAATCATGCTATGAATAGTAACGATAAGGTTATCTATTTATTCACTCAAAAAGAACCAACAGAGGATAATCCTAATTCTAAAGATATTTATTCCTACGGAGTTAAGTCCAAAATAATACAATTTCTTAAACTGCCTGATAACACCTATAAGGTTCTAACAGAAGGGATTGAAATTTTTAAAATTAAGTCTGAAATTAAGGATAGTAATTCTTTTCTCTCCGCAAAACTTGAAAAAGTTGTAATTAATAAAAAAAATTCAGCTGAACTAAAAGCCTCATTGAGAGTTCTTAAAAACGAATTTCAAAACTATATCCAAAATATAGGCAATAATAATGACATACTAGAAGGTCTTCTCAATATTGATGACCCACATCAATTTGTTGATAACGTTTACTATAATCTCAATATGAGTATCGAGGACAAACAAAAAAACTTAGAAACATTCGATGTTAATAAAAAAATAAAAAATTTACTTAGCTACTTCTCAAAAGAACTTAATTTTTCAGCTTTAGAAAAGAAAATTAAAAATAGAGTAAAAAGACAAATGGAGAAGACTCAAAGAGAGTATTACCTAAACGAGCAAATGAAGGCAATTCAAAAAGAATTAGGTGATGGTGAGGACGGCAATAATGAATATGCTGAAATTGAAAAAAAAATCAATGAGATCAATTTATCAAAAGAAGCTAAAGACAAAGCTGTAAATGAGTTTAAAAAACTAAAAACTATGAGCCCTATGTCCGCTGAAGCTTCCGTAATAAGAAATTACCTCGAATGGATGTTGGATATTCCTTGGAATAAATTTTCTGATGAAAATAACAATATTAATGCTGCTGAAAAAATTTTAAACGAAGACCATTATGGTCTTGAAAAAGTTAAAGAGAGAATACTTGAATTTTTAGAAGTAAAAAAAAGATCTAATAAAACCACTGGTACAATTCTTTGTTTTATTGGCCCCCCAGGAGTTGGTAAAACATCTCTAGGAAAGTCAATAGCAAGAGCCGCCGTGGCTGCAATGGCCTCGTTCTGGACGTGGTTGAATATCTGGAGGTTCACGCCCTTCGCCATTGCACTCTCCCAAGGGATCATGTG
>JAQWMI010000044.1 GCA_029246865.1 Alphaproteobacteria bacterium | reverse complement strand
GTCCACTCTGTTAACAATAGTATTTTGAATCCATTGATGGATTTTACTTTTTATTTTATCAATTTCATTTGTCTGAATAATTTTTTCATCTAGCAATAAATTAAATTGCGGTCTATGTAATGTGTCCCCTTTGATAATTTCAGCTATATAATCGTCACCCCAAGTTATGAACATCCCGTCAAATACGCCTCCAGTGTTTTCTTTGTATGATATTTGTAAACTATCGTCGGGAGCAGCAATAAAGTTTTCTATGTTCATTAAAATCTTAGGTGATATTTGATCAGTAATAATTTTTTTATAATTTTCATTTAGTATAGACTTGAATTTATCATAAAATACTAATCTAAACCCCTCTAATTTTCCAATAATCTCGTTTTTTATTGAAATATATCCACTATCATCAATATTTATGTTCTTTGAACTAAGATTTAAGTTTTGAACAATGGCGCTTTGATTTTTATCAACAAACTTTTGTAATAAACTATTGTGTATCTCGTCAGATAGTTTGTTTTCAATTTGTTCAACAACATTAATCCAATTATGATTATTTAACCACTTATTATGATTAGTTATATAGAGCCAAGTTCTAGTTTCATTTAGATTATAAATTAAATCATTAATACCGCCCTTGTAGTCCTCTAATTTTTTTATATTAGAGCTTAGAAAATTTTCTGTGAGCTTCCAGTTGTTGACAGACAATTCTCCATAAACACTAGCAAGCAAAATTAAATGCTTTTCATCGGATATGTTTTGAAAATCTGGAATTCTACAAACATCCCACAAGTTTTTTAATTGCTCAGGATTGTTTATTGGATATTTTTTTTTATACTCACCTAAAAATTTCATTAAAAAATTTTGATCAGCTGCATCTTTTTTTAAGATTAATTTTACATGAGGAGGGTTTTCTCTCAATGATCTAATTAAGTCATAGGGTGTTTTAAAAGATAGAAGTGGGTTTCTCCAAAAAATTTTTTTTGTAGGCTCAAATTTGTTGAGCTGAATATTGTCTACTGACTCTTTGTTATTAAATCTAGCATTTAATGTAGATCCAAAAAAACCTGCCTTTGTATATCTACCCGCTCTACCAGCGATCTGAGCAATTTCTAAATCATTTAATGGGCGGACATATTTTCCATCAAATTTTTCCAAACTAGTAAAATAGACATGGGTAATGTCCAAATTTAATCCCATGCCAATTGCGTCAGTGGCGACGATATAATCCACTTCACCATCTTCGTATAGCTTGACTTGTGCATTTCTTGTTTTTGGACTAAGCGCACCGACTACAAGAGCCACACCTCCTTTGAGCATTCTTATTTGTTCTGCAACTTCATATAAATCTATTAAATTAAATGCAATAATTGCTGATCTAGGTTTGATATTTTGAATTTTTTTATTGGCTATAAAACTTAATTGAGAAAATCTATTTTTGAATTTAATTTCTGCTTCAGGAATTAATTCACGAATTAAATTTTCCATGACACTAGAACCTAAGAAAATAGTTTTGTGTTCTCCTCGTACGTATAAAAGTTTTTGTGTAAATATATGTCCACGTTCATAGTCTGATGTTAATTGAATCTCATCCACACAAATAAAATCAAAATTTATTTCTGGCATCGATTCGACGGTACAGAAAAAATATTTTGCATTTTTAGGAATAATTTTTTCTTCACCAGTAATTAATGCTATTTCATCAACAGAATGTAATTTACAAGCTTTATCGTAATTTTCTCTTGCTAAAAGGCGTAAAGGGAAACCAAAAGCGCCATTTTTATATGAAAACATTTGTTCAAACGCATAAAATGTTTTTCCCGTGTTAGTTGGACCTAAAATTATTTCTACAAAGCTCATTTTTTTAAAAATACTATAACAAATAAGAGGTTGACATAGTTAAATCTTTTTTTAATCTTTTTATTAGATTGTGAATAATTAATATTCGCACGTTACTAATTAATTAGTAAGATAAATAAGGAGGCTATAATGGCTGCAAAAAAGAAAAAGGCTGCAACTAAGAAAAGAAAAGCGGCACCTAAGAAAAGACCAGCTGCAAAGAAAGCGGCACCTAAGAAGAAAAAAGCTACTAAGAAAAAAGCTGCACCTAAGAAGAAGAAGGCAGCACCTAAGAAGAAAAAAGCTGCAACTAAGAAAAGAAAAGCGGCACCTAAGAAGAAAAAAGCTGCACCTAAGAAGAAGAAGGCAGCACCTAAAAAAAGAAAAGCTGCACCTAAGAAGAAGAAAGCAGCTAAGAAAAAAAGAAGATAACTTTTTAAGTTTTAATTCTTTAGAAGTTCACTTAAAAGCGGGTTATAATAACCCGCTTTTTTTATGTTAAATGTATCCCATCTCTCTTTTGCACGCGGTAATAAACTCGTCTTAAAAGACATAAATTTATCGATAGGTAATTCTGAGGTGCTTGTAATAAAAGGCTCTAATGGAATTGGCAAATCTACCTTCCTTTCCTGTATGGCAGGATTTTTAGAACCATTAGAGGGAAGAGTAGAATATTTTTCAAAATCTATTGATCCTACGATTTCTGCTAAAAATTTTATATTTGTTGGAGAAGAAAACTTTGCTTATGAAGACCTTTCTATTTTAGATAATATTTATTATTGGCTAAGCTTGAATAGCGTTACACCCAATCAAAAATCAATTCATAAAAGTATCGAATATTTATTTGGTCGTATTGATATGAATAAAAAGTTTCATCAGCTATCTTACGGACAAAAAAGAAAAATGAGAATGCTACTTCTTTTACTGATCGATAAACCAGTATGGATATTAGACGATCCCTTTAATGGATTAGATAAAGAAACTATTAGTAAGCTAATTAAGATTATATCAATGAAGAAAGCCTTAGATGGAATAATAATAATGGCTACACATATGACACCTCATATTAAAGACATAAAAGTATTTGAATTATCATGATCAAAAATTTTTTATTACTTTTGTCCAAAGAATTTAAACTCATGTTAATGAAAAGTACTCAGTCATTTATTTTATTTTGTTTTATTATTATTGCCTCCTCTATATTTGGATTAGCATTGCGATATATACAGGTTGACAACAAAATTTCTATGACAGTCATATGGATTTTATTATTTTTAACAGTAATAACAAAAGTTGAAAAAGTTTATTTGGAAGACTTTAGTGATCCAAAAATCCAGCAGTATATGATGTCTCCTTTTGCATTAGAATTAATTGTCCTCACTAAAAATTTGATGATTTATCTAAATTTAGTTATTTTTTTCTTAATAACCTCACCTATTATATTTCTGACACTATCGATTGATTTTGATATTTTTTGGCAAATTAATATTTTGGCAGCTTTATCTCTTTTAAGTTTAGTTTTTATATCTTCTATTACAGCCTCTATTGCAAACTCCAAAAGTAATCGACTTGCTATAACCAGCGTTGTAACGTTACCTTTATTTATTCCTATTTTAATATTCTCTATTGGTTCCATGGATATGGATTTGGGAAACATAAATTCTTACTTATTTTTCTTAGCATACTTTCTATTAAATCTTGCTTTTTCTCCTTTATTAACTAGTTTTGCTTTAAAAAAATTATCAATGTAAATGATTGTTCTTAATCCAAAAAATATCAGTGATTTTTTAGATCGATATAAAAAAATATTACTTTTCCTATTCCTAGGTCTATTGGTCGTGTCTTTGGGAATGATTGTATTTATTGAAAATGACTACTATCAAGGGGTATCTTTTAAGATTATGTTCATACATGTCCCTGCCGCGTGGCTATCTCTGATGTTTTTTGGAATTATGGGAACAGCCAGTATTATCGGATTAGTGTTTAAATCTCCTACGTCATTTACTATTGCAAGATCTATTTCTCCCATTGGCCTTTTGATGAGCTTGACTGTGTTGTTTACTGGATCTATTTGGGGATACTTAACTTGGGGAGCATTTTGGGTATGGGATGCCAGATTAACTTCAATGTTGATATTAACATTCATTTATTTAGGACATTTTTTAGTCTTAAATTCGTTTGAACATTTTCAAAAATCTGATTTTGCTGCTGCTATCCTCGCTGTTATTGGATTGGTTAATCTTCCAATAGTGAAGTTTTCAGTAAATTGGTGGACGACGCTCCATCAAGGGGCTAGTGTATTCAAAGTTGGTGGGCCAAGTTTATCGGGAATTTATTTATCCACACTCATGATTAGCTTTTTTTGTGTTTTAACTCTATGTGTCTATTGGATTGCTAATATTTTTATAACTATTATTGAAAAAAGACGCTATGAAAGGATGAAATTATTTAATGAATAGTCTTTATTTAGTTCTGATATGTTACGGGTTTTTTGCAATTTTGGCTACTGTGACAACGATCATAATTCTGAATATTAAGAAAAGTGTATTAAATAAGATTAGTGAAATTCCAGAAAATCAATTCCAGACTAAAAACTAGACTAATATTTTTTATTATAATCTTTGTTTGTTTTTCAAGTGCCATTTATCTTATTAGTTACGCTCTTAAGGATAAAATATCTTTTTTTTATTCTCCATCAGAAATGCAGGCATTAGACATTGATGACAAACAATTAATACGAGTTGGTGGATTATTAAAAGAAAATTCTCTTAGATTAGAAAATACAGTTTGGTACTTTGATATAATTGATGAGCAAGAAATTTCTGTTGCTGTAATATTTGAAAAAACATTGCCTAATTTAGTTGAAGAAAATAAAGGTATTATTGTAGAAGGCATCTACAAAAATAATATCTTGATAGCGAATACTGTGCTCGCTAAGCATGATGAAAATTATATGCCACAAAGTACTATAGACAAGATGAAGTCTGAAGGTATTTGGAGAGGGGATTGATTGCTATTATTAACTGGAAAAATTTTTATTTATTTTAATTTATTTTTAGTCTTATCTTTCTTATTTTTACATAATAGATTTCCGAATTTTTTTAGACCCTTTACTATAAGATTAATTGGAATAACTGGCTGTATTCCTTTTTTAGTATTGATGCTAGGTTTCATAGTATCAGATTTCACAATACTTAATGTGTCTATGAATTCATTTATTGACGATCCTATATTTTATAAGATGGCTTCAGCATGGGGCAGCCATGAAGGTTCAATTTTATTATGGATATTTATTATCAATTTATATTTACTTTTTTTTCTCATAACAAATAAAAATCATAAAAGTATTATTAGAAATATTTTACTGATTGAAGTTGGTTTTTTATTTTACGTTATTTTAAGTTCTAATCCTTTTATCTATTATGAAGTAACTGCCAATCATCAAGGTATGGGTCTTAATCCAGTTTTACAGCACTTTTTATTTGTTATTCATCCACCTATATTATTTTTGGGATACATAGGTCTTATCATTCCTTTCTCCACTGCAGTTTATATTTTATCATCGCAAAATTTTGATAAAAAACATTTTCAAACAATTTTAATTTGGTCAAAAATTTCTTGGTTTTTTTTGACATTAGGGATTGTTTTAGGATCATACTGGGCTTACTCAGAATTGGGTTGGGGAGGATGGTGGTTTTGGGACCCAGTTGAAAATATCTCCTTGATACCATGGCTTTTAACAACAGCTATTATTCACTCAACTGCAGTCTCAATAAAGAAAAATGAACTAAAAATCTGGTCATTGAATTTATGTCTTTATGCCTTTATAGCGGCCATATTTGGTACTTTTTTAGTGAGATCTAATTTAATTGTTTCTGTTCATAGCTTTGCCAGTGACCCCTTAAGAGGCATGTACCTTCTAGCAATCGTTGCCTATCTTTTATCATTTGCCGTCTATTTAAATATTAAGAGCGTCAAACTCTTTAATCAGGATAAGTTCTACCTCTTAAGTAGAGAAAGTTTCTTATTATTTAATAATATATTTTTTATTAGTGCTGCTTTGACAGTATTTATTGGAACTATCTATCCTCTTTTTACAGAAATTATTTATCAAAAACAGGTCTCTGTCGGAGCGCCATATTATAATGTTACTTTTAATATTCTGTTAGCTCCAGCAATTTTATTAATGGCACTAGCACCTCAATTATCTTGGGGTAAAAGTACCATTAATTATAAATCTTTGTGGGCAACGCTTGCTGCATCCCTAGTTGTTGGTTTATTGGTATTTTTGATTTGGGGTAATATGTATTTTTCTTTAGCTGCTGTGTTATGTTTTCCTATATTGTCCGTAAGTCTCTTCACTGTCCCTACTCTGTTCAAAGCAAAAAATATTTCTTTCGTAAGTCAGTGGTTAGCACATTTGAGTATAGCAGTATTTATTTTAGCTGCAGTATTTACTGAGCAATTTGACAAAGATTATAATATTGAATTTTCAAAAAACTCTCAAGCCACACAATCTCTCAATCGTTCCATTGATATAACTCTCAATGATATCCATGAAAGCTCCTTTAGTAATCATCAAAAAATTAAAGTTGATGTAACAATAAATAAATCAGGAGATATTATTCAATTAAATCCCTCTAAAAATATTTATCAACCTTCCGGACAAGTGACAACTGAAGTGTCTAAAAAGAACTATTATTTTGATAATTTTTATTCCACTATCACGAGCATTACTGAAAGTAATGTAATTTTAAATATTGTATACAAACCTTTGATTAATTTACTCTGGCTTTCCACTATGCTACTTATTTTAGGAATAGGATTGTCAATTTTTAGGAAAAATAAATATGAATAAAATAAAAGTCTTAATTATACCAATTGTATTATTTTTAATTGCATTGGTGATTATTACTAATTTAGGGAATGTGAAAACTTCAGTTAAGAAACCTATGCCCGATTTACCTGACTTAATTTTTGAAGAATTAAGTTATTTTAAAAAAGAGGCTATAGGTAAAAAATTTAATAACCAAAAATATTTGGTAAATTTTTTTGCTTCATGGTGTGCGCCATGCTTAGCGGAACATCCTACATTCATGAAGTTAAGAGAAAAGGGCGTTATTATCATTGGTATTAATTTTCGTGACGATGAAGAAAACTTGAATGAATGGTTAAATGCTCACGGCAATCCATTCGAATACGTGATAAGAGATGAGGGAGATATTGCCTTTGAACTTGGCTTAATTGGGGTTCCTGAAACTTTTTTTGTTGATGGCAAAGTAATTTACAAAAAGGTACAAGGACCTATATTTGGAGACGATATTGAAGAGTTTTTATAAACTGCTATGCCTGACCTTTCTACTGCTTCCACTCAATCTTTTTGCTGAAGATCAGACAAGAATTGATTTTTATAAAACTATACGGTGCCTTGTTTGTGATGGACAAAGCATTTATGACTCAGAGACCGTGTTTGCTCAAAATTTAAGAGAGCAGATTAAATTGAAGTTTGACGAAGGATTTTCCAAAAAAAATATCAAGGATCAGCTATCAAATATTTATGGAGAAGATATTAGTTTCCAACCAAGATCCAATGATTATTTTCTATGGGCGATACCCTTTTTAATCTTATTTTTACTTTTATTTTTTAATTTTAAAAGATATGGAGAGAGAAAAAATTAGACAATAGAGTATTTTTTTTCTATTTTTTTAAAAATTTCTGTTACTAGATAATTTAATAATAAATAAATTATTCCCGCTGCTATAAAAACCTCAATAGGCGCAAAAGTTTTAGATATGATTTTTCTCGCAATTCCAGTCATTTCCATAATTGTAATAATGCTCACCAAAGAACTAGCCTTGATCATTAAAATAATTTCATTTGAATAAGCTGGAATAGATTGACGGATGGCTTGTGGTAAAAGAATTCTTTTAAACGCCATAAATTTTGTCATTCCAAAAGCTGTAGCAGACTCAATCTGCCCTTTGATGATAGAATTTAATCCGCTTCTAATAATTTCAGAAGTGTAGGCCGCAGTATTAATTGTTAAAGCAAGGACACCACACCAGAAAGGCTCTTTTAAAACTATCCAAACAATAGAATCTCTGACTGCAGGGAACTGAGCTAAACCATAATAAATAAAATAAATTTGCACCAACAAAGGAGTACCTCTAATGATAAAAACAAAACTCCTACTAAAAGTGTTCAATGCCATGTTTTTTGACAGTCTCATAATGACAATAAAAATTGAAAGCATTAGGCCTAATATTAAACTTAAGAAAATTATTTCCAATGAAGTACCTAAACCTTTTAATATTTGAAAGAAACTCTCGTAAATTAAATTGAAATTCATTATACAAACCCTTTGCTATATTTAGTTTCAGCCTTTTGAAAAAATTTATTTGAAATTGTTGTTAATATTAAATAAAGAATTGCAGCTGTTACAAGGAATAAAAATGGATTTCTTGTGGAGCCAGATGCTACATGTGCTTGTCTCATTATTTCTACAAGACCTGTAACTGATATGAGTGCTGTATCTTTTAGGACTAATTGCCAAATATTTCCAATACCTGGTAATGCTATTCTCAGTGTTTGAGGTATCATAACCCCAAAAAGCATTCTGGTACCTCTAATGCCAAATGCGTGCGAAGCCTCTATTTGCCCTTTAGGTATTGCCTTTACAGCACCTCGTAAAACTTCAGTGGAATATGCAGCACAAATAATACCTACACAAAAGGCGCCTACTAGAAATGCATTTATTTCTATATATCCATCGTAACCAAAAATACTTGCCACATACATAATTGCAGCACTGCTTCCAAAAAAAAATAAATAAATAATTAGGAGTTCAGGAATTCCTCTTACTATTGTTGTAAAAAAATTTGCAAACGTTTTTAAAATCCAGCTTTGAGATAACTTCATTAAAACAAAAGGAATAGCTAAAACTAAACCAAATGCCATAGCACATAAACTGACAGCAAGAGTCATAAAGCATGCACGAAGCATTTCATCACCCCAACCTGTGTCTCCAAAAGATAATAATTCCATAAAGGATAAATTAGAATGGGTGGCGACTATGCGCCACCCGAATTAAAATTAATTACATAGAAATGTCTCTACCAAACCATTTTTTGGCTATAGTAGAAATCGTTCCATCGGCTAGTGCTGCTTTAATTGCAGTGTTGAACATTTCTCTTAGATCTCCATCTTCTTTTCTAAAAGCACCTCCAACTCCATCACCAAATGGTCCGCCACCCATAGATGGGGATATTGATGTTAGATTATTGCCTTCTTTCTTAGACATGTAGTCATCGAAAGCTCCACAATCTGCAAGACCTACTTCAATTCTTCCAGCACCTAAATCAAGATTAAGATCATCTTGCGTAGAGTAAGTACTTAACTGAGCGCTACTTGCGTATTGCTCAATAAAGTTCTGATGAATCGTTCCACCTTGAACACCAACTTTTTTACCTTTGAGTAATGCCACAACGGATCCTACTACTTTTGAGGTAGTCGCGTCTGAGTTATTTAAATTGATACTACCTAACTCGGATTGGTAAGCCGCCAAAGCAGAGTCTTTACTTACTACCAAACAAGCACCATCTGTCATGTAACCGATAGAGAAATCAACTTTTTCCATTCTCTCTTCTGTAATAGACATACCAGCAATAATTACATCATATTTTCCATTAAGAAGAGCTGGAATAATTCCATCCCAATCCTGAGTTACAAAAGAACATTTTACGCCCATTCTATAACAAAGTTCCGTTGCCATATCGATTTCAGCACCTTCTAATTCACCAGCAGCATTTGTGCCATTCCACGGTGGGTAAGCTCCTTCTGTTCCAATTCGAACTTCTCCCCCATCCCATTTAGCAAATAGAGATAAAGGTACGAAGAATAAAGAAGCAATAATTACATAAATTTTTTTCAATTTTTTTCTCCTTAATTAATTAATTATTGGATTTAATATAAACTATAAAA
>JAQWMI010000043.1 GCA_029246865.1 Alphaproteobacteria bacterium | reverse complement strand
CCATGTAGCAATTTCAGGGAAAATCATTACTATTGCAAGTCCAATACACATGACAATAACAAAAGGAATTATTGATCTGTAAATATCAATTAAAGAAATTTCCTTGGGTGCCATAGCTCTCATTAAGAAAAGATTATAACCAAATGGTGGAGTCATGTAAGCTATTTGACAAGTAATTGTATATAAAACTCCATACCAAATAGGATCAAATCCTAGAGCTATTATTAAAGGAACATATAAAGGTGCAACAATTACAAGCATAGCAGTATCATCTAAAAACATTCCCATAAAAATATAAGAAATTTGCATCATTATTAAAACTCCCCAAGGGCTTAAATTCCATCTTTCAATAAATAATGACTCAATAGCATTAACCGCACCTATTCCATCAAAAACGGCACCAAAACATAATGCTGCAAGTATAATCCACATAAACATACAAGATACACCTAAGGTTTTTTTTAAAACTCCGTCTATCATTTTTTTATTTAGTCTTCCTTTAGAGAAGGCAGCTATAGTTGCAGCTAAAGCCCCAACAGCAGAACACTCAACTAGACTGGCTATTCCCATCACAAAAAGGCCAGTCATTACAAAAAAAATAGCAAAAGGAATAATGCCCGCTCTGAGCAATTTAAGTTTTTCAATAAAAGAAATTTCTCTTTCTTTTTTTGAAAGTGCAGGACCTAATTCTGGTTGAAGTTTACATCTAATATAGATGTATAGGATAAAAAGAGATGCCATCATTAAACCAGGAACAACCCCAGCTAACCAAAGTTTACTGACAGGTTGTCTTGCTATCATTCCATATAAAACCAAAACTACACTTGGTGGAATTAAAATACCCAAAGAGCTTCCAGCCTGAACAACGCCCGTGATCATTCTTTTGTCATAATTTCTCTTCAACATTTCGGGGATAGCTATGGTAGCTCCTACCGCCATTCCAGCAACACTCAAACCATTCATAGCTGATATAGCTACCATCATACCCATCGTACCCATCGCCAAACCGCCTTGAACTCCCCCAAAGTAGTAATGAAACATTTTGTATAAATCACTTGCTATTCCTGACTCTGAAATCATGTAACCCATATAAATAAATAGAGGAAGCGTTAACATGGGGTACCATTTGAATAATTTCCAAGTAGCCGTGTAAGGCATTTCTATAGCACCATTACCGTATAATAAGAGCGCTGCCGCTGCCGCTACAAAACCTATAGCGCCAAAAACTCTTTGTCCTGTAATCAACATAATAAGCATTGTTGAAAACATTAAAATGGCAATAGCTTCGTAACTTAAATATTGAGACAGCATTTTAAATTTTCTTTCCTTTCACTTTTGCTAGATCTTTAAAAAACATAGAAAAAGACTGAAGAAGCATAAGTAAAATTCCAAAAGACATAATTGTTTTAATAGGCCAAACATATGGAGCCCAAGCAGTAAAAAGTTTTTGATTAGTATTTATAGTATAAATTAGACTTGAATATGAGCCAATTAGTAATGTAATCAAATAAAAGATAAGAAAACCACTTGTAAATAAATCCATTCTAGCCTTATTTTTTTCAGAGAAACTTCCATAAACTAAATCCATTCTTACATGTTGGTCATCCATCATTGAATAGGCGCCTCCCATTATATAATATGCGGTCATTGTAAATTGAGCCATTTCTATAATCCACATAAGAGGAAAATTTATAATATTTCTTGTGACAAAAGATAAAACAAGAATACCCATTAAAACAAAAACTAAATACATTGTTATTCTTCCTGTAATAGAGGTTATTCCATCAATAAATTTCACATATGAAGAAATAATTTTAGGCATAATTAAAAATTAACTTAATTTTCTCAAATGAAAACTTTGAGGTCTTGTTAAATGATCAAAAGCTAATTTTGATAGTGAACATCCTACCCCTGTATCTTTCACTCCTGTCCAAGCTAATGCCGGATCAAGCGCATCACACCTGTTCATAAAAAAAGTTCCTGTTTCAATCTTTTTTCCAAAGTTTTTAGAGAAATCTAGATCTTTAGTCCATATAGAAGCTGTTAGACCGTAAGGACTATCATTCATAAGATTGATAGCTTCATTTTCATTTTCTACTGGCATAATTCCTACTGTTGGGCCAAAAGTTTCCTGAGTCATAAAACGCATATCATGACTAACATTTACTAAAATTTGAGGAGCTATATAGCAATTTTCATTTGAGACTATGTCAAACTTACTTTCATCCACTACCTTGTGAGCACCCTGACTTATAGCTTCTTCTACTTGAGATCTGATGAAGTTAGCGGCTGACATTTTAACAACTGGACCTAAGTTGGTTTCAGTTTTAGAAGGATCACCTAGAATATATTTTTCAGTTAGACTTTTAGCTCCATCAACAAAGTCTTTGAAAACTGATTTATCTACATAAATTCGCTCAATGCCGCAACATGACTGTCCTGAATTAAAAAAAGCACCATCAATAAGATTTTCAATAGCATGGTTTAAATCACAATCAGCTCTAACATAAGCAGGGTCTTTACCACCTAATTCAAGACCTACATTAATAAAACGTTCTCCAATATATTTTTTAATTTGTTTTCCACCATTTACTGAGCCAGTAAAAACTACATGGGCTATTCTAGTATCGGAAATAATTTTTTCACAAGTGTTATGATCAGTATGAATATATTGAAATAATCCTTCAGGAATTCCCGTACCATTTAACGCTTTACTTATTAATTCAGCGCACATTGGAGTTTGAGAAGAATGTTTTAAAATCACACTATTACCAGATAGTAGTGCTGGGACAATTGTATTAGTTGCCGTCATCACTGGATAGTTCCAAGGTGCCATAACAAAAATGACGCCAAGTGGGGCCTTATAAATATAGTTATCAAACTCATCATTTTTTCTAGCAGTCACATCAGCTAAACATTCTTCAGCTACCTCTACCATATAACGTGAGCGTTCTTCAAAACCTCTAAGTTCGCTACCACATTGGGAAATAGGTCGTCCTATTTGCCAACAAATTTCTTTTTTAACCTCTTCTGTTAAGTTTAATAAGTTTTCAATAAATTTATTGATAATTTTTATTCTTTCAGGAATTGAAGTTTGACTCCATTGCTTAAAAGCATTAAATGAATTTTCAATTGTTTTATCAATTTCAGAAGAACTTGGATGTGGTCTTTCTATGTACAGTGTATTGTTAATGGGTGTGATTGTTTTTTGCATTTTATTTTTCCTCGTTGAGAAATCTATATTAGAAAAATTATTAACTAAAGTATTAATTACTATTGCGTTGAGTTTAAAATTAAATTGTATAACTTCGTTATGAAATGAAACTTAATTTTAGAGGTAAAACTGCAATAGTTACTGGTGGTTCAGGAGGTGTGGGGTTATCCACAGTTCAAGAATTAATTAAAGCAAAAATTCATGTCTTATCCTTAGATATCCAAAGTCCACCAAACAAAGTTTTAAAAAGTAAATATTTTCATTTTCAAGAAATTGACTTAACGGATTTCAAAAAGACTGAAAGAATAATTAATAATTTTTATACAAAATTTAAGAGTATTGACTATTTGGTCAATGCCACTGGTGTTTTATGGTTTGATAAAGATAAATCTGCTGAAGAGATGAATTTAGATATCTGGGATAGAGTTTTTGAAATAAATCTTAAAACGATGGCTTATTTAGTAAAAATTATTGTGCCTAAAATGAAAAAAAATAAGTTTGGCTCTATGGTTCATATTGCATCAATAGATGCTTTATCGGGAGATGATAAACCTCAAGATGCATACGGAGCTTCCAAAGCTGCTATGATTAGATTTTCAAAATCTTTAGCTATTCAATACGGTGCTTTTAATATTCGATCAAATACTATTTTACCAGGTGCTATAGAAACTCCAATGCAAAAAAGATGGAAAAAAAATCTAAATGCAAAAAAAAATATGAAGGAATTTATGCCAATAAAAAAAATCATTCAACCTGCTGGTATTTCATCAGGGATAATGTTTTTATTATGTGATGAAAGTACTTACACAACTGGCATTGAATTAATTATCGACGGCGGAATTACTGCTAGACCTTAAGTTAACTTGCAGTTCTATTTTTTTTATCAAGAAAATTTTGTGCCAGTGTTTTGAGAATAGATAATTGTTTTAATTTAGACATACCATCTACAACATTATCAACGGCCCTACTTATAAAAGATTTAGTTCCCATCATTTTCTCTGAACTATCATTGAGCCAGTATATAAGAGTGGATAAGTAAACAATAGAAAGTAAACCTCTTTTAGAATAGTAGCTAAAATCATTTGAATTATCACCAGCTAAATTCCAAATAAAATCACTATTCTGATTTAGTAGTTTTAATGAACTAATAATATTTCCAGGTCTAAGCAAACTTTTTAACATTTCAGGAAGTGAATCTTTCAAATACTGATTATTCTCAAATTTAAGTTCTAATATAGTTTTTATTCTATCTCTCATTCTCAATCTTTCGTGATTAAAAGACTTATATGATTTTTCAACGCTATAATTATTTTTAGAAATTATAAATTTTAATATATCGGCTTCAAAATTAGGGAATTCTTTAGCTAGATTAGATGTGGAAACCTTTAATTTTTTAGCTGATCCTAATAAAGTATCTCTTGACCATCCAAATTTAGGCACATCTTTTATAAATTGATTTACTATTTTTTCTTGCTTTGACTTCATGATTTATATATAAATACGCCCTTATGAGGTTATTAGATTGTCTATAGAAGTTCAAGTAAGAGATAACAATATTGAAGCGGCAATTCGTGTTCTTAAGAAAAAGCTGTTGAGAGAGGGGATCTTTAAAGAGCTTAAATTAAGAAAGAATTACGAAAAGCCGTCTGAAAGAAAACTTCGTGAGACTAAAGAATCAGAGAAGAGATTTAAAAAACTTATGAGAAAAAAGAAATACGACTAATTCTCAAGTCCTTTAATAACTTCTTCACAAACCTTTTTTGCATCTCCAAATAACATCAAAGTATTGTCTCTGAAGAATAACTCATTTTGAACGCCCGCATAACCACTAGCCATACCTCTTTTAACAAAAAATACCTGTCCGGCATTTTCTACGTCTAAGATTGGCATACCATAAATTGCACTGGTTTTATCAGTTTTAGCAGCTGGATTTGTGACATCATTAGCACCTATTACAAAAGCAACATCAGTACTAGAAAAATCCCTATTTATCTCATCAAGTTCTAGAACTTCATCATAAGGAACATTAGCTTCAGCTAATAAAACATTCATATGACCTGGCATTCTACCAGCAACAGGGTGAATAGCATATCTTACTTCTACGCCCTCTTTTTTTAAAATGTCACCCATTTCTCTTAAGGCATGTTGAGCTTGTGCTACAGCCATTCCGTAACCAGGAACAATAATAACACTTGAACAATTTTTCATCATAAATGCTGCATCGGCTGCATTTCCTTGTTTTGGCTGTCTGTCATCTTTTTTGCCTGAACTAGCTACTGCTTGTTCTCCACCAAAACCACCAAGTAGAACATTAAAGAATGATCTATTCATTCCCTTACACATAATGTAACTCAGAATAGCTCCTGATGATCCAACTAAAGCACCAGTAATTATTAATAAGTTGTTAGAGAGAGTAAAACCAATACCCGCTGCAGCCCAACCAGAATAGGAATTTAACATCGAAACTATAACTGGCATATCTGCACCACCAATAGGAAGAATTAAAAGAAATCCAATAGCGAAGGATGCTAAAACAATTAACCAAAAATATTCAGGGGTTTGCACTATGCAGAACTTTGCAATTAATCCAATAATAACAAATCCTATAATTAGATTTAAAAAATGCTGTCCTTTAAAAACAAGAGGGTTTCCAGTTACTATTCCTTGTAATTTTCCAAATGCAATAATAGAACCTGTAAAGGTAATAGCGCCAATTGCTGTACCTAATGCCATTTCAATTAAACTTCCTGTTGGAATTGATCCAACTGCACCAATATCAAAAGCTTCGGGGTTATAAAAAGCTGACCCAGCCACAAAAACAGCAGCCAAACCAACTAAACTATGAAAAGCTGCAACTAACTGGGGAAGTGCAGTCATTTGGATTTTTAGAGCAATAGTACTTCCTATAAGACCTCCTATTATAAAAGCTATGGCAATTTCTTTATAACTTAACACACCAGGTGAAGCTACTGTTGTGCCGATAGCTATGGCCATGCCGAGCATTCCATAAAAATTTCCTTTTCTAGCTGTTGTTGGGTGACTTAAACCTCTTAATGATAGAATAAATAAAACTGCTGAAACTAAGTAAAAAACTGATGATAAATTTGACATAATTATTGTTTCTTCTTAAACATTGATAACATTCTATTTGTAACAACGAAGCCACCAAATATATTAACTGCAGCTAGCGTTACTGCTACAAGACCAAAAATTTTTGATAAAGATGAGTCTATAGGGCCTGCTGCAAGCAATGCTCCAACTATAATAACTGATGATATGGCATTTGTGACTCCCATAAGAGGGCTATGTAATGCTGGAGTTACTGACCAAACAACATAGTAACCAACAAAACATGCTAGAATTAAAACTGTAAAACCAAATACCAAGAAGTCTCCATGGCCGTTAGAAGTTTCTGCTAAATTGGCTGCTAAATTACTAGCTTGATTGGATATCTCTTGAGCTTGATAAGATAATTTTTCTAATTGATTAGATAGTTCTGACATATTCCTCCTATAATTATTTAATTAATATCTTTCCATTAGCGCATACTAAAGTTGCTTTAATAATTTCATCATTTTTATCGTACAAAGATTTTTTACTCTCAAAATTCATCAATGCTAAGAAGTTAGAAATGTTTTTAGAAAATAATGATGACGCATTGCTCGCAACTCTACCTGGCACATTTGCATGACCTACTATCTTAACTCCATTTTTATTAACAATTTTTCCAACTTGACTAAATTCACAATTTCCTCCAGTTTCCACAGCAAGATCAACAATTACTGAACCTGAACTCATGTTGTCGAGCATATATTTTTTAATAATAAGAGGTGCTTTTCTACCTGGAATTTGAGCAGTACATATCACAATATCGATTTTTTTGAGTGTTTCAGCCAATAAGGCTTCTTGCTTCTTTTGGTATTCTGCACTCATTTCTTTAGCATAACCGCCACTAGTTTCAGCGTCTTGAGATTCTTTATCTTCAACCATAACAAACTTACCACCTAGACTCTCCACTTGCTCCTTAGAGGCCACTCTAACGTCTGTCGCGTATACTATTGATCCTAATCTTTTAGCTGTAGCAATTGCTTGAAGACCTGCTACACCAGCACCAACAACTAAAACATTGGCTGGATTAATTTTTCCAGCAGCCGTCATAAACATTGGTAAAACTCTATTAAATTCTGCGGCAGCATCAATTACAGCATGATAACCTGCTAAGTTGGCTTGAGATGATAAGATATCCATATTTTGAGCTCTAGTTATTCTTGGTATTCTCTCAAGAGCAAATAAAGAGATTTTCTTCGCATTTAATGACTTTATTAAATCAGCGCTACTGTTAACATTAACTTGTGAAATAAGAATAGAATTAGTCTGCATTTCCTTAATCTCGTCATTAGAAGTTAATTGTATTTTAACAAGTATTTGTGATTTTTTTAAAATTTCCTTTGCAGAAGTCACGCTAGCTCCAGCCTCTTTATAAGAGGAGTCTGTAAATCCAGAAGCTAATCCAGCAGATTTTTCAATTAGAACTTGATGCCCAGATTTAACATAATTTTTAGCCTCATCAGGGCTAATCGCTACGCGATTTTCGAATTTATTTTTTTCTTTAACTGCTCCAATTATCATAACTAAATATTCCTCAAATTTCTTATTAAATAATTTTTAAGTAAAGAAGTTATGATTTTTCAATAATTAATGCAAGGTATAGATTATCAAAAGAGTTATTAATTGACTATTAATTGATTTGATTTTGTAATCAAATTATGGATAAAATTTAACTTTGAAGGGCTTTTTTTTGGTTTAAAGAAACTTTTTTAACATCAAAATCTTTAATCAAATCATGGAAAATTTTGTACCAATTCACTTCCGCTTTTAAATGAATAAAAATAGAACCTAAACCAACAGCAGCTCTGTCCATAAAAACAAACTCTCGAGGAGGCTTCACTCCACCGTATTTTTTTAATTCTTGGTGAACTTCTCCAGCAATTTTTGCTCCATAAATGCCACTATCTGACTCTTGAATTTTTCTTATTCCATTATGAAGTATAGGGTCATAGAGAAATAAAGCCCACTTATTTAAAGAACTCATTAACTTGTCATCAATATTATTAAAGCCCCAAGCTACATAAGCTGCTTTAATTTTTTTTTGATCTTTATTTTTTAGCGCAAAATATAAATCAATTACACCTTTAACAAATTTAGGTGGAAAAATTCTCACACAACCATAATCGAATAAATTAATATTATTTTTTTGATCAACAGAATAATTACCCAGATGAGGATCTCCATGAATAATGCCGTATTTGTAAAAAGGATAATACCAAGTAATAAAAAGTTTTTTTGCTAAATCATTTCTAATTTTTTGTGGAGCATTCTTGTAGTCAATTAATTTTTTACCTTTTAAATATTCCATCACAAGAAGTCTATCGGTTGATATTTTTTCATACACTTGCGGGATTTTAACAAAAGAATTATTAGAATGGATATGTCTAAAAATTTTTAGATGACTATATTCAAGACGGTAGTCTAATTCCTCTTTTAATCTCTCAGATATTTCTTTATAGATCTCTTTAATTTGTATGGATTTATTATAACTAGAGTAAATTTTAAAAATAAACTTTAATTGACCTAAATCAGCCTCTACGGCTGAACTCATATCAGGATATTGAAGTTTGCATGCAACATTTTCATTTGTCTTTAACACAGCTTTATGAACTTGGCCTAATGAAGCAGCGTAACTAGCTTCTTGATCAAATTTTTTAAAATGTTTTTCCCAATTTTCTCCAAGCTCTGCTTTCATTCTTCTTCTGACAAAAATCCAGGACATAGGTGGTGCATTTGATTGAAGTTCAGATAATTTTTTTGCATATTCAGGTGGAAGTAAATCAGGAATTGTGGAACTTAATTGAGCAACTTTCATAAGAGGGCCTTTTAAGTTTCCTAAAATTTGAGTAATCTGAGCTGCAAATTTTTTATCATCAAGTGAGAGATTTAAGTATTTCTTTCCTGCAAATCTTGAAGCTAATGAGCTTACAGAAGTTGTGACTTGGGAGTATCTTTTAACTCTCGAGAATAGATTATTATCCTCTTTCATTTATAAAGTGTTCTCAAATTCATCAATTAAGCCTGTAATTAAACTCAAACCCTTGTCCCAAAATTTTTTATCCTTAAGATTAATATTGAAAGGAGAAAGGACTTCACTGTAATGCTTAGAACCACCACTCTTTAAAAGATCTAAATATAATTGTTTAAAGTTTGGATGGTTTTCATCAAATAATTGAATTAAGATGTTGACCAGACAATCTCCAAACGCATAAGCATAGACATAGAAAGGCGTATGTATAAAATGAGGAATATATGTCCAAAAATATTTATAGTCTCCACTTAGATCTATATTAGGCCCAAGACTTCTTGATTGAGTTTCCATCCATATTTCGCAGATTTTTTCAGATGATAGCTCTCCTATTTTTCTTTCAGTGTGAAGAATTTTCTCAAATTCAAAATAAGAAATTTGTCTTACTACTGTATTAAACATGACTTCAATTTTAGAAGCCAATAAATATTTTTTTTGGGACTTATCAGATCGCTCTAGTAAATTTCTAAAAGTCATCATTTCACCAAAAACACTTGCAGTTTCTGACAAAGTCAAAGGAGTGCTAGAAAGCAGCATTCCCTGCTTAGCCGACAAATATTGGTGGCAACCATGCCCTAATTCATGAGCTAACGTCATGACGTCTCTTGTCTTGCCATGATAGTTCATAAGAATATATGGATGAATGGAGGGGATGGTGGAAGCTGAAAAAGCCCCGGGAGACTTACCTTCCTTTAACTCAGCATCAATCCAATTTTTATCAAAAAATAATTGAACTATTTCCTCAAGCTGTTTGTCGAAATCACCATAAGATTTTAGCACAATTTCTTGAGCTTCTTTCCATGAAATTTTTTTGTTACTAGCATCAGGATAAGGAGCATTTCTATCCCAAAAATCTAATTTTTCTTTATCAAAAATCTTTGATTTTAATTTGTAATACCTGTGTGAAATTTTTGTGTAGTGATTTTGAACACTGTTTGAGAGAGCGTCAACAACATCTCCTTCAATATTGTTTGCGAGGTTTCTTGAATCGACAGGATTTTGATAATTTCTCCATTTGTCATTAATGATTTTGTCTTTTGATAATGTATTAGTAATAAAAGTGAAAGTTTTAACATTATTTTTAAAAACATCCCCGATACTTAAGGCTGCTTTTTTTCGAACTAAACCATCCTGATCTGTTAATAGGTTCAGTGCTTCAGAACTGTTGACTTCCTTTTCTCCTATTAAAAATTTTAAATCATTAATTTTTTCTTCAAAGAAGCGAACCCAGGAAGAATTGGCAGTCATACTTTTATCTAATAATATTCTCTCACCTTCTTCGTTTAATTGATGCTCACTGAAACGCCTTATATTTTTTAACCAACTTGTATACTTGATTGTATTGGAGAGAATTTTATCAAAATCACTTTTGTCAAAATTATTGATACTATTTGTAAAAAATATTAAGTCTCCACTAATTTCTGTCATTTCTTCTGAAATTTTTTGGTAAAATTGGACAATTTTCGTGTCATTCATGTTCGTTGCATAAATTAAAAAAGCGTAGCATTCTAATTTTGCAGAAATTTCACAACCGTCTTCAAATTCGGATATAACATCATCAAAACTTTCAGAAAAATTAAGAATTTTTCCACTGTATTTTTTGCTAAAAGATGTGACAAAATCTTTAAAAATGTTTATGTCTTTTTGAATTTGAGGATCTTCATAAGAGTTATAAAAATCTTTTAAATTCCAATTAGGTAATTCTTCAGTCATTTTTTTTCAATATCAAATTTTTTTTTCTGGTCATCTGTAGCTTCAAGTTGGTATTTATCCTTCCACTCCGGATAAGGCATTCCATATATTATTTTTCTTGATTCTTCGTAATCTAGATCAATTGAAAGCTCTTTTGCGTATTTTACGTACCATTTTGACAAGCAATTGCGACAAAAACCACTCAAATTCATTAAATCTATATTTTGAACATCTGATCGGCCTCTAAGATGATCTATTAAGTGATCAAGAACTTTTGCTTTTATTAATAATTCATTCTCTTTTGAAATTTTATTCATGATTAATTATTAATATATGATATCCATTTATAATTAAATGAAACAATTAAAAAATCGTAACAGAAAAGCTAAAATTGTTGCCACACTTGGACCTGCATGTGAAACAAAAGAAATAATTGAAAAGTTATTCTTAACTGGTGTGGATGTTTTTAGACTAAATTTCAGTCATGGGTCTCACGAGGATCATAAAGCAAAAGTTAAGATTTTAAGAGAATTAGAAAAAAAACACTCAAGATTTATTTGTATTTTAGGTGATTTACAGGGGCCAAAATTTAGAGTTGGAAAATTTATCAACATAAAAGAGAGCCTTAAAACAGGTCAAGAGTTTACATTTGATCTAAATAAAGCAGATGGTACTAACAAAAGAGTGTATCTATCTCATAAAGAAATTTATCAATCCATATCTAAAGGACAGAGACTGCTTGTAAATGATGGTAAAATTCGACTGATTGTAAAATCAAAAGCTAAAGATAAAATAGTTTGTAAAGTCACAGCAGGTGGGGAAATTTCTAATAACAAAGGATTAAATATTCCCGACACAAAATTAAAGTTAAAAATCATAACATCAAAAGATAAATTAGATTTAGCTTTAGCAATAAAACTTGATGTTGATTGGATAGCTCTTTCATTTATTCAAACCACTCAAGACCTAATAGAAGCAAAAAAACTTATACCATCAAAATTTAAAGTAATGGTAAAGGTAGAAAAACCTAGTGCCATGGATGAACTTGCAGACATCACTTCCAACTCAGATGGAATTATGGTTGCAAGAGGCGATCTTGGAGTTGAGACAAACCCTGAAGACGTACCAATACACCAAAGAACAATGGTTGCTGAATGTCGGAAACAAGGTAAACCATGTATTGTAGCTACTCAAATGTTGGAGAGTATGATTGACTCTCCTACACCTACTAGAGCTGAAGCATCCGATGTTGCCACTGCAATATTTCAAGGAGTAGACGCCGTCATGTTATCTGCTGAGTCTGCAGCCGGACAGTATCCTCAAGAATCAGTTCAAATGATGGATAAAATTATCAAAAGAGTCGAAGCCGACGATAAGTACAAAAATAATTTAACGAATTACAATCTTAGTCATACAAAAAATACTGCAGAAGCAATTGCTCGTGCTGCTTTTAACGTGGCAGAAATTATAGACTCAAATTGCTTGGTCACTTTTTCTAAATCAGGGAGATCAATAGTAAGAGTATCAAGAATGAGACCTGATGTAACTTTAGTAGGATTAACTAGTGATATTAAGGTTGCTCGACAAAATGCATTGACATGGGGAACTCTCATGGATGTTGTGGATGATGTCTCAACTTCAACTGAAATGGTTGATAGAGCTTGCAGAGTTGTTAAAAAATTTAATATTGTTCCCGCTGGATCTCAGATAATTATTACTGCTGGAGTTCCCTTTGGAAGAGTTGGGTCAACAAATCTAATGAGAATAGCTACGATTATTAAAGATAATAAGTTAACTTAATTTACTACAGGCAAGCTTAATTCTAGCACACGCATCTTTTAAAATTGCATCAGATGTTGCATATGAAATTCTAAAAAAACCATCTAAACCAAAAGCTGAACCTTGCACACCTGCAACTCCAGCCTCTTCAAGAAGGTAATCTATAAAGTCTCCATCGCTAGATAACAACTTTCCTTGAGGAGTTGTTTTACCTAATAGTCCTTTACATGAGGGAAATACATAAAATGCTCCTTCAGGGACTCTACAAGAAATTCCAGGTGTTTCATTCAAGTTTTTTACAACCATGTCTCTTCTTCTAAGAAATGACTCATTATTTGATGCAATAAATAATTGGTCTCCGTTTAAAGCTTCAACTGAAGCGGCCATGGAGATAGAAGATGTTGACGATATATTTTGAGATTGTACTTTATTCATTGCAGCGATAACATTTTTTGGTCCAGCCGCATATCCAACTCTCCAACCCGTCATACAGTAAGATTTAGACAGACCATTCATAGTAAGTGTTCTATCTTTTAAGTTTGGGCAAACTTCAGCAATAGTTGAAAAATTATTTCCTTCGTAAACAATCTTTTCGTATATGTCATCAGATAGAATATAAACATGATCATGTTTTTCTAAAATTTTACCAAGTTCAGCAAGTTCTTCTCTTGAATACATTGAACCAGTTGGATTACTTGGGCTATTCAGCATTAGCCATTTTGTTTTAGGTGTTATATTTTTTTCAAGATCTTCAGGTGTTAATTTAAAACCACTCTCTTCACTACATTTAATGGTTACGGGTTTACCATCATTTAAGATAACCATGTCTGGGTAACTCACCCAATAAGGGGCAGGAATTAAAACCTCATCACCTTCATTTAATGTTGCTGAAAATGCATTGTAAATAATATGCTTACCACCACATCCAACAGTTATATTTTCATTTGAATATTCTAGATTATTGTCTGTTTTGAATTTTTGTATGATGGCCTCTTGAAGTTCTGGAGTGCCTTTTCCAGGAACATACTTGGTAAATCCTTTTTTTATAGCGTCATAAGCGGCATTTTTTACATTGTCGGGTGTATCAAAATCAGGTTCACCTGCTGCTAGAACGATAATGTCTCTTCCAGCTCTTTTAAGTTCTTGCGCCTTAATATTGACTGCTATCGTCAAAGAAGGTTTAATGTTATTTACTCTATTAGAAATCATTTTGTTAAACTTAATTATCTATAAACTTTTATTACTTAACGTTCAAGTATGACATTTAAATTAGTTAGTACAAATACTCCAAAAGGAGATCAACCCAACGCAATCAAAAATCTTTTAAAGGGTTTGAAGTTACATGAAAGAGAGCAAGTTCTTTTAGGTGTGACAGGATCAGGTAAAACTTTTACAGTGGCAAATGTTATCCAAGAATACAATGCACCAACTTTGGTTATGGCGCCAAATAAAACATTAGCAGCTCAACTCTACGAGGAGCTTAAGAACCTGTTTCCAGAAAATGCTGTAGAGTATTTTGTTAGCTACTATGACTATTATCAGCCAGAAGCGTATGTGGCCAAATCAGATACTTTTATAGAAAAAGAGTCTTCTATTAATGAACAAATTGATAGATTTAGACATTCAGCAACAAGATCTCTTGTTGAAAGAAAAGATGTAATCATAGTTGCAAGTGTTTCATGTATTTACGGACTAGGTTCGGTTGAGTCTTATTCCCAAATGACTTTAATGATTCAAAAAGGACAAAAGATAAATCTTATGAGCTTTTTGCGTGAATTAGTTGAGCTACAATACAAAAGAAATAATATTGATTTTAGAAGAGGAATGTTCAGAGTTACTGGTGATCGTGTAGATATTTTTCCTGCTCATTTAGAGGATATTGCTTGGAGAGTGAGTTTTTTTGGAGATGAAATAGAAGAGATCAAAGAATTTGACCCACTTACTGGCGAGTTTATGCAAGATTTTGATGAAGTTAAAATATTTGCTAATAGTCATTACATTACGCCTAAACCAAGATTAGAAAAAGCCATAATAGAAATTAAAAAAGATTTAAAAATTCGCCTAAAAGAATTTGAAAAAAATAATAAACTATTAGAACATCAAAGACTTAAAGAGAGAACAGAGTTTGATTTAGAAATGATTCAAGCCACTGGATCTTGTGCTGGAATCGAAAATTACTCAAGATATCTCAGTAATAGAAATACTGGCGAACCGCCTCCTACTCTTTATGAGTTCATGCCAGAAGGTTCACTCCTAATAATAGACGAATCTCATGTCTCCGTTCCTCAAATATCTGGAATGTATCGTGGCGATCGATCCAGAAAAAAAACTTTATCAGACTATGGCTTTAGATTGCCTTCGTGTATGGACAATAGACCTTTGACATTTGAAGAGTGGGACATGATGAGACCACCTACTATATTTTTGTCCGCAACTCCTGGTCCTTGGGAGCTAGATTTAATTAAAAATAATTATATTGAGCAAATTATCAGACCAACTGGATTGATTGATCCAGAGTGTGAAATTAGATCTACTGTAAATCAAGTTGAAGATCTAATTGGTGAAATAAAGAGTGTGATTGATCAGAATAATAGAATTCTTGTTACCACTCTTACAAAAAAAATATCTGAAGATTTAACTAATTACTTAAAAGAATTGAATTTTAAAGTTGAGTATCTTCACTCAGACATTCACACAATTGATAGAATTAAGCTTATCAGAGCATTAAGAATTGGAGAAATTGATATTTTAGTTGGAATTAATCTGCTTAGAGAGGGATTAGATATTCCGGAATGTGGTTTAGTTGCAATTCTAGATGCAGATAAAGAGGGATTTCTGAGGTCTAAAACAAGTCTTATTCAAACAATAGGAAGAGCAGCAAGAAATGTTGATGGAAAAGTTATTCTGTATGCGGATATAAAAACTAAGAGCATCCAATCAGCCCTTGAGGAAACTGATTATCGAAAAAAAAGACAATTAAAATACAACAAAGACAATAATATAACACCAGAGTCAGTGAAAAGAGATATAGGTGAAATCATTGAAAGCATCTATGAAAAAGATAGCTATACTGTAAAATTAGGATCAAATGAAGAAATTAAACCAGGTAAATTTGAAAGTCACATTAAAAAACTTGAGAAAAAAATGTTAACTGCGGCAGAAAATTTAGATTTTGAAAAAGCAGCACTTTACAGAGATGAAATAAGAAAAGTAAAAAAAGATTTTCTTGGAATCAATCAGAAATGATTTTTTTATTATTTTTTTTATTAATTAGTTCTCTTGCAATAATGATTTGGGCATGTGATTTTGCAATTAGTAATGCCATCATACTTGGAAAAAAATTTAAAATTAGTGATTTATTTATGGGTATTTTCATAATTGCTATTGGCACTTCCTTACCAGAATTTGCTGCAACCGTTTCAGCGATGCAAATAGGTGCAAGTGGAATTGTGGCTGGTAATTTAGTTGGAAGCAATATTGCAAATATTTTATTAGTTGGAGGAGTAATGCTAATCCCACTTCATTCCTACACTATTGAAAATAAAGATAAAGTATCACTTCATTTCTTTTTAGGTATTTCCATATTATTTAGTTTTGTGCTTTTTATAAATATTACTCTTTCTTATGTGGCTATAATTTTCATTTTTGTTCTCCTTGGTATTTTTTTATATTTAGAGTTAGGAAAAGTTAGAGAAGAAGAAAAAGAATTTGAAAATATTGAAACAACTAATACTTTACTAATTACAAAGGTAATCTTTAGCTTTGTAATATTGTATTTTAGCTCCAAATATTTTATAGGTTATGCAAAAAATATTTCCTCATATTTTGGTATCGCTGATACGATTATAGGAGTGTCAATAGTAGCACTTGGAACCTCATTGCCAGAGGTCATTACAACAATAATAGCTATTTATAAGAAAAAGAGCAATTTAGCTCTTGGGAATATCATAGGATCATGTGTAGCTAACATTACCATGATTAGCTTAATAGCTATATTAATTGGAAGTTCTATAAATTTTTATGAACTCTTAGATACCTTTAACAAATTAATATTTCTTTTAACGGCATTAGTTTTTTATTCGGTTATTATTGGAAAATTTGCAAATAAGATAACAGCAATAGTATTCTTAGTACTATATGTAGTTTATATATTGATGCTATACATATAAAATTAACAATAATGAAAAAAAAATATTATATAATTATTATCCTATTCATTTTAGGAACATTAGTCATATTAGCTAATATCAGGTTACCAGTTTCATTTATTACAAAGGAAAAAATAAATGAAATATCTTATAATCAAATAAATCTTGCATCTTTTGATAAGCAGTATTTTAAATTGCTACCAGCACCCTATATTATTTTAACAGATCCTATTTTAGACATTAATATTAAAAATTTAACTGCAAGAATAAATATAGATAAAATTGAGATTAATAGATCTTTGTTGGATCAAAAAAATTATTCAATATTAATTGGAGAGGGTTTTTTAGATAGTACAAATACTAATTTTAAAAATTTAGAATTAGAGTTATCATTAAAAGAAAATGGGTTCGATCTATCCACGAATAAATTTAAATTAGATCAATCAGATATTCAATTAGATTTCCTAATTGAAAAGAATAAATTAAAATCATTTAGCTTTGATATAAAAAAATTAAACTTTAAAAAAAACTATCAATTCATTAGTGAAATATTAGATATAAAATATTTAAAGAATTTAGACTTAAGTAGTGAAGCTTACATAAATGCTCAAGGCATATACGAAGACGGGCAAATAATGTTCAATAAGGCAGAAATTGAATTATCAAATAATAGTTCAATTTTATTTGAAGGAATTGTTAACCTAGAAGATCTATTTTTATCATCATTTGAAGTTTTGACTCAAAATGTTGATAAAAAAACATTCATGAATTTTGTTAAATCTACTAATAAAATTGCTGAATTTATTAATATAATACCTCAAGGAAAAATCACTTCATCTAGATTTATAATAGAAGAAGGGTCCTTAAATTTAGAATTATTAGAATATATAACTAGTGAGGGAAATGAGCTTACGTTAAAAAGCCTAGGAATGATATCGGATATCTATAACCCAAATTTAGATTTAAAATTAATAATTAACAATTTTAAAGAATTAGAAGATATCAAAAATATCTTTTTTAAAGATAACACTCGTTACTTAATAGACACATCTGATATCACTGAAGGTTATATAGATTTAGAATTGAGAGATAAATTGGTTGAGATAAAACAAATTAATTTTATAACAAGCGATCAAGAAAATCTTTTCTTTAATGGCGACTATGACATTGATAATAAGAATTTTGGTGATTTAAAAATTGAAATAAAGGACTTATCAAGAAATAAATTTGAAAAGATATTACAATTTTATGAAAATCAAATATCTAAAGAATATTTAAAATTACTAAATTTTGATAAGATCAATAGCACAATCGCGATATCTCCAAAAGATCAGTTAATACTTGTTACAAAACTAGAATTAATTGGTAGTGATACTTCAACAATTGATGGCCTATACAAAAATAAAGAATTTGCCGGAAGTGCGAATATAAAAAAAATTAATCTACAATTGCTTGATGAGATTTTACTAAAAACAAATAGAATAAAAGGATACTTAAATTTAGATGTTTCTAGTAACGGACTAATAGATATTAATACTATTCAAAATATGGATGGTTTTATAGATGGTGAAGTAAATATCAAAATAGAAAATAGTGAAATTGCTCTGCTTAATTTTTTACAATCATTAACAGCCAATGTTGAAGATTTAGAGGCTTTTAATACATTCAGCCAGATACTTACAAATTCTTTTATGAATAGAACAATCAGATACGAGGGTGAATTATATAATAAAACTTTAAATCAATTTGAAATCAAAGATCTCAATTTTGTAGCTCCAGATGGTAAAATAATTAATTCAAGTATAACTGTTAATAACGAGGACTTTGAAGTTCTTTTAATTGATGTTTTCAAAGATGAGGATTTTATCCTTACGAGAAAAAATGGATCTTATAATTTTATAAGGAGCAATTCTGAAGGAGTTATAACTAAACCAGTCGAAGACATAATTAAAAAAAACTTAAATCAATTATTTGAAAATCTCCTTAATTAATTTTTTTTAAAAAAAAACTAATTATTTTTTTTTCAAGTTGAACTTTATCTATTTTGTTTATTTCGTGAATACCTGTTGGTGATGTAATATTAATCTCAGTCAAATAACCATCTATAATATCTATTCCAACAAAGTATAATTTATTTTTAATAAGAAATTTTTTGATAGTTTGGCATATAAATTTATCTTTTTCTGTCAATACAGTTTTTTTTGGCTTACCGCCTGCATGAAAATTTGATTTAATTTCATCTTTGGCAGGAACTCTTAATACAGCACCTATAGGATTACCACCTAGTAATATAACTCTTTTATCGCCGTGAATATATTTTGGTAAAAATTTTTGAACAACTATGGGATTTGAACCAAATGTCTTAATATATTTAGTAAGAAGTTGTTTAAGGTTAATTTGAGTTTTATCAATTTTTTTGATTCCTATACCCCCATTACCATATGCAGGTTTCAAAATTACAGTGCCATATTTATTTATAAAATCTAATATAGATTTTACCTCAAGAGAAATAATTGTTGGTGGGGTTAGATATGGAAAATTCATCATAATATGCTTTTCTGGATAATTTCTTAGACTCAAAGAATTATTTACTATTAGACAACATTTTTCTAATTCGCTTAATAGGTAAGTATTGGAAATATACTGCATATTATATGGAGGATCTTGACGAACAAAAATTGCATTGAATTGATTAAGATTAGTTAAAGATGATTTTTGATAATTGAGACTATTGTCTTTATTAAGGTAAATTTTTGAGACTCTAGCTTGGATTGCATTATTTTTTCCACTTATTGTTGCATGTACGTCATTCGCATGAGTGTAATAACAATCAATTTTTCTTTCGAGTGTTTCTCTTATTAAGAGATAGGTAGTGTCAGAATTTATATCAAATTTTCTTGGGTCATCCATTTGAAATAGAAATTTCATATTATGATTAGTAATAAGGTTTATCGAATAGTGCTAGTATATTATTTCCACTATCAGTCTCTTCTAGAAGGATATCTGCTGGTGTTTTTTGAGAGCTAACAATTTTTTTTAAAGTTTCCAGATGTATTTGCTCATCTCTATTTTTCCTATTTAAGAAGGCTCTTCTTTCAAGACCTTTACTGGATAGTTTAAGTAAATATTGGCAATAATCATAGATACTTTCACCTTGAAACTTAGATTTCAAACCCTCTTTACCTACATTTTTATACAAATCCATAATTTCAGAGTAGCTCCATTTGTGAGTTTCGTTCCATAAAATATTTAAATTTTCTTCATCATATAAGAGGCCTGTCCAAAATGCTGGCAAGGCACATATCATATCCCATTTTCCCGCATCTGCTCCACGCACTTCTAGGTAAGACTTAAGTCTTACTTCTGTAAATATAGTTGAGAGATGATTAACCCAATTATCTAAGGATAAATCATGATTATCAATTAGTTTATTATTTGTCTGTCTTTTTAAAATTTGATTAAAAGAATATTTAGTCGTATCAACATAATTATTATCTATTTCTAAAAAATAATTTGGAACATCTAAAGCAAAATCTACATATTCTTCGATTGAAAAATTTTTATTGATAAAAATTTCTTTTATACCACATCTATCTATATCGGTGTCTGACCAAGTAAGCACCCTATTACTTAAATATCCATTGTGCTTCATTTCTCGAAATGGTGAATTGCAAAAAATTGCTATGACAAAAGATTGAATTCTATTTGAAACCACAAACTTTTTTACTAAATCAGACTCTGAAGTATAATCGAAATTGGCTTGAACTGTGCATGTTCTAGACATCATATCTAGACCGCGACTGCCAACTTGAGGCATGTAAGATTTCATTATATTATATCTTTTTTTTGGTATCCAATGGATATCTTCCATTGAAGAGATCGGATCAAAACCTAAACCAATCATACATAAATTATTATCTTTGATGAAAATATTCAATTCTTCTAAATGGGCAGTTGTCTCTGCACATGTTTCATGAATATTTTTTTGAATTTTTCCTGAGAGTTCAACTTGTCCTCCGGGCTCAAGAGTTATGTTAGCTCCATCACGAGAAAGGGAAATTATATTTTCATCTGAAATTTCACCAGGCAGCCATCCTTTTGTTAATAAGAATTGAAATAAAGAATTAATACTTACATCACCTTTAAAAGGTATTCGTTTTTTATCTTTGGATAAAAATATAAATTTTTCATGTTCAGTTCCAACTCCCAAGTTATCTGTATTTTTTGTATTATCTAAGAAGAAGTTAATTAAATTATTTTTGTCCATAGTTGTTCAAATAAACACTAATTACGAAAATGCAAGAGATCATTTAAATAACAGTATGTTAAAAATGATTAAGTAAGGAGTTCTAAAAAACACTATTTTTATTTTTAGACAATTTGCATGATTTAATTTGCTTGGTGTATATAGCGGCTTGGTTTTGAACTTTTTTAGCAACATTTAAAAGCCATTTCTTTTTATTATATGTTTTTTTTTGAAATCCACCCCTACCTTCGTGGTAAGCTAAATAATGATTTAGAACATCGTTTTTAGGTAATTTCAGTAACCTGTGACTACCATCTACATACCAACCTATAAAATCACTAGCATCTCTAAAACTTTTTCTGCTAGCCCCATAATTACCTGTACTTGACTTATAATCCTCCCAAGTACCATCTAATGCCTGACTATACCCATATGCGCTGGATATTCTCTTCCCAGGGATAACACCTAGTAATTTATTCCTCGGTGGTTTTGCATTTTTTTGAAATGAGGACTCTTGTTTTATAAAGGCAAGTTGAAGTGTGACAGGCACTCCCCATTTTTCTTTAGTTTTTTCAGTAATAGTTCGCCACTGTGGATATGCTTTAAAAATATCACAAGCATCTGAAGTATTGATTTGCCTTGTAGTGACACAAGATGTAAGTAATAAAAAAATTACTGAAATGATAAAGGTTTTTCTCAATTATAGTTTTGCTTAATAAATTCTACCATGGAAAATAAGCCTTGGAGATTTCCACCTTTCGTATTTAAAAAACTACTAGACCAAGCATAAGTGTCAATATGAATCCAATTAACTTTTTTATAAGGCAAAAATTCTTTTAAAAATAACGCCGCAGTAATTGAACCAGCCATACCATCGCTGGATGCATTAACAATATCCGCTACATCTGATTGCATTTTTTGCATATAAGCTTCATGCAAGGGCATTCGCCATATAGATTTAGAATAAACTGTAGATTCAACTTTTTTAGCAACCTCATTACTATTTGTGTAATATGCTGGGAGATCTTCACCCAGTGCCGCTCTAGCAGCACCTGTTAAGGTTGCGAAGTCTATAATTAATTTTGGATTAAATAGTTCGGCTCTAGTTAAAGCATCAGCTAATAATAATCGTCCCTCAGCGTCCGTATTTGTAATTTCTATGGTTTTATTATTAAAAGATTTGAGAACATCACCTGGCCTCATGGCATTACTGGATACAGAATTTTCAGCGATAGGTATTATTAATTTTATTTTTGATTTTTTTAGATAATTTTTAATAATTAAAAATAAAGCAATGGCAATTGCTGCACCTCCCATATCTTTCTTCATGTATCTCATAGAATTACCAGGCTTTAAGTTTAAACCTCCTGTATCGAATGTAACTCCTTTGCCGATTATTATAATCGGTTGATCATTTTTATAAATTTTAGTATTAGATATCTCAATCGCTAGAGGTTTGTTGATAGAAGCTTTACCAACTTCATGTGTTAATGGATAATATTTTTTAAGGTTAGAAGATTTCATGTAACTCAATTGACAGTCTTTAAACTGTTGATTTTTAAATATCTGTCTTTTAAAGCTTTCAGGAGTTAAGGTATTTGCAGGCTCATTGATGAGGTCTCTAGCAAAACTAGTTGCATTATTGAGATTATGATAATCTATAAAATCAGACTCTTTTTTTACATAAAGAAGTGATTTTGGATTTTTGGAATTTTTTTTATATCTATAATTACCCCATAGCCAAGCTATATTAAGATCTGCCTCTAGAGAGTTTGAATATTTATAGTCAAGATAGTAATTGCCTTTTGATTCTTTCGAAAAATTTGACAAACCAGATAAATCAGAATTATTACCTTCTCCAATTAAAACTTCCTGCAATTTACCGTCATCATAAGGAACTAAAATTATTTTTTTCGATTGCCCCTTGAAATTAGAGGATAAACACCAATTTTTTAAGTATTGGGATTGCTTTTTAAGCCAAATCTCATATTGATTTGAGGAAATAACTGTGATTTTAGTTGAACATTCAGTGTTATCTAAAGTAAACATATTAAAGGAGATTTTAGGAAAATATGACTAAACAACAAGAAGAAAAAAAAACCATGAAATTTGAAACTGAAGTATCAAAGTTACTAGATATTGTTGCTAATTCTTTATACACAGAAAAAGAAATATTTCTCCGTGAACTTATATCTAATGCATCTGATGCATGTGAAAAATTACGTTATGAATCTCTTTCAAATAAAGATCTCAAGAACACTGACCCGTTCGCAATTAACATTCATATTCATAAGAAAAATAATACCATAACTATCAAAGATAACGGAATAGGAATGGATGAAGATGATCTTCAAGCTAATTTGGGTACAATTGCTAAATCTGGAACAGAAGAATTTTTAAAAAAAGTGGGAGATAAAAAAGGAGACGTAAGTCAAATTGGTAAATTTGGTGTTGGTTTTTACTCTTCATTTATGGTTTCTAACCAAGTAGTTGTTAAATCAAAAAAATTCAATACTGAGCAAGGCTACATTTGGATGTCTGATGGTAAAGGAAGTTACTCAATAGAGAAAACTGAAGTCGCTAACCATGGCACAGAAATAACTCTATCAATCAAAAAAGATGAGAATGAGTACTTAGATAATTTTAGGATTGAAGAAATTGTAAAAAAATATTCTGATTTTGTTCCGATACCAATTTACGTTACTGGAGATGAGGATAAAAAAGAAGAAGATAAGAAAAGCCAAGTGAATTCTGCTGAAGCTATATGGTTAAAAGACAAAACAAAAATTAAAAAAGAAGAATACGAGAGTTTTTATAAACAAAGTTCCACTTATTACGATGAACCTCTTAAGACTATTCATTTCAAAGCAGAAGGTGTTGTAAATTATTCATCCTTATTATTTTTGCCAAAATCCCAACCTCATGATCTTTACCATCCCGACAGAAAAAATAAACTCAAGCTATATGTCAATAAAGTTTTTATAAGTGATAAATTAGAAACCCTAATCCCTGCTTGGTTAAGATTTATTCCAGGTGTTGTTGACTCTGAGGATTTAAGCTTAAATATTTCTAGAGAAATTCTTCAAAACAATGCGGTGATTCAAAAAATTAACACGGGAATAACTAAAAGAATTCTTAAAGAAATAAAAGATCTTAAATCAAAAAATAAGGATGGTTTTCTTGAGTTTTGGAAAAATTTTGGTGCGGTTCTAAAAGAGGGTCTTTATGAGTTTAATGAGACTCATGACAATATATTTGAGTTTGCAGTTTTTGGTAGCTCTGAAGACAAGGAATTAATTACTTTAGCTGAATATATTGAGAAATACCCAAATGAAAAAAAGAAAATTTACTATATTTCTGGAGAGAATAAAGACAACTTGATGAACAGTCCTCAAATGGAGTATTTTAAGAAAGAAAAAATTAACGTTATTTTAATTACAGATCCTGTTGATGAGTTTTGGATTCCAATGAAAAATAAATATAAAGATTATGAATTCACATCAATTACTAAAGGAGATATAGACTTCAAAGATCCAAAAGATAGCAAGAGTGATAAAAAAACTAATAAAAGTGATGAGGAATTTGTTACTCTTCTTAAAGACTTACTAAAAGAAAAAGTTAAAGATGTTAAAATTTCTAAAAGATTAACTTCTAGTGCTTCTTGTTTAGTTGCTGATGAAAATGATATGGATATGCACCTAAAAAAACTTATGGCTGCTAATAACCAAAATACAGGTGATGAAAAAAGAATTTTAGAGATAAACAATGACCATGATTTAGTTGTTAAAATGAAATCTTTAAACACAGAAGACAAAAGTAAGTTCTCAGAAATATTATTTGATCATGCTAAACTAATGGAAGGTGAAAATCTTGATGACCCGAAAAAATACACTAACCTCATAGCCGAATTAGTTTCAAAATAATGAATGAAGAAATTACCAATGATACAGAAATTGTCTCACATGATACCGAAGTAGTAAAGTGTGATGGCGGGCAAGGTGACTTAGGACACCCTGCTGTTTACTTTAAGATGACCAATGAAACAGAAGTGGTTTGTAACTACTGTAATAAAAAATTTGTTAAAAAGACTCATTAGATAAGGCGTCTTTATTAACTTCTCTTACTAAGAAATCCCTAAGAGCGTCGATTTTTTTTGAACCTTTTAAAGCAGCAGGATATGTAAAATAAATTTTTGCTTTGGGTGTTTTGGCATCTGGCAAAATTGGAACTAAGTTGTTTTTGGAGCTTTTCATGTATTCAGGTAACGCTCCAATTCCAGACCCACCACCAATAGCTCTCATAATTCCATACATATTGGATATATAGAGAATTTTTGCTTTTTTAATATCTGGTAGTAAATCTAGAATACAATTAACATCAAAAATAGAAGGCTCTACATCATTACCAAAAGCGACAATTCTATGATTATTTAATTCTTCTAAGTTTTTTGGTATGCCATTTTTTGAAATATATTCAGTAGAAGAGTAAATTTTGAAATTAAATTCATATAAAGGGAAACGAATTAGGTCCATTTGAGTAGGTTCAGTTAGCCTTAAAGCTACATCTGCTTCGCCCATCATTAAGTCAGTATATTTATTTTCAATTTTTATTGATACATCAATGTCGGGATACGCGCTTATAAATTTGTTAATTCTGGGCGCTAACCATGTTGTTCCAAATGCGACTGTTGCAGCAATTTTTAATGACCCGGAGGGCTTATCTTTTGAATCTGTTAACTCAGCTTTAGTTAAGGCTATTTTACCAACAACATCATGAACTGTTTTAAACAAAATACTCCCCTGCTCAGTTAGAGATAGGCCTCTTGCATGTCTGTTGAAGAGGCTAACTTTTAAGTCTTTTTCAAGAGAGCTGATTTGTCTACTAATCGAGGAATGGCTAATATTCATTTTATTTGCAGCCTCAGATATATTTAAATCGAGAGCGACATTATGAAAAATTTTTAATTTATCCCAATCCATTTTTTTAGTACTCTCTTATCTTATTAATACTTTTTAATTTTTTGTCAAATAAACTCCAATTATCCTCGTCATTTATAGCATTCCAAATATTTTCAATATCATCATAAAATAATCTAATAAAGTTTTCATTAATACTATTTACTTCTTGAACTTGATGAAATTTTTTAAATTCTTTGAGGAATGAATAGGAGGAATACTTTTTACTGACATAATCATAATTTTGCAGAAAATTTTTAAAATCATGAAATATTTCCTCGTAAAAAAAATGTTTAGTTGTTTGTAATTCATAAAAAGAATTAAGTAGTTCTAAATTTTCGGCTTCAGATTTCATAGTTATATTTAATCTTTTAAAAGTTAATATTTGTAAATTTCGATTGTATAAGTCGGCATATTGTTTGAGTATATTAACCAATTGCTCCTTAGAGATGAATGTTGTCATAATCGATGCTAATTGCTGAATGTTCCAAAAAATTGCATTCGCCTGATTACCGTATTTGTATAAACCTGAATGATCAAAATAAGCAGCAATTTTTTCAAGGTCATAATGCTCTAGCATTCTGTAAGGACCATAATCAAAACTTTCACCTGTAATATTCATATTATCAGTATTGAGAACGCCATGTACAAATCCCGTCACAGTATATGATGCTGCCAACATAGCTAAACGCTCAACTACTTCGTTAAAAAATTCTAATTTTTGGTCATTTTCACTTTTAAGATTGAAATAATTTTTACAAATATAGTCTATTAGTTTTTCTAAGTTTTCAGTTTTACGATGATAAGCCTGATATTGGAAGCTACCTATTCTTAGATGAGAATGAGAAGCCCTCACAAGTACGGCTGATCTTGTTGGAGAGGGTTCATCGTTTCTGTAAAGATTTTCTCCAGTTTCAATTAATGAAATTGATCTACTTGTGTTAACTCCTAACGCGTGCAGATATTCTGAACAAAGAACCTCTCTAACCGCACCCTTAAGAGTTAAACGACCATCACCACTCCTAGAGAATTTTGTTCTACCACTGCCCTTTGTTCCTAAGTCTAACAATTTTTTATTATGATAAAATTGTGCAATTGTAAATCCCCTTCCGTCACCTAACTCAGGATTATAAGTTTGGAACTGATGTCCATGGTACTTAAGAGCTAAATTATGATTTTCAGGAAGTAAGTTGCTTTTAAATTTTCCAAATAAATTGATCCAAGCGTTATCATCTAAATTTGTAAATTCAGGAAAATTCATATTCTTATACCTAATTTTATAAAATGGAAAAATAGCAGGTTCTGCCTGCTCATAAAATTCAGCATTTAAATCTTTATATGGTTGGTATAATTCTAGAGACTGTTTCAAATAATTGAATTTGGATCTGTGTATTTGATATTAAAGATATCTGCTACTGGCTTGTAAGTAAGATGACCCTTGTAAGTATTTAATCCACTTAAATGATGATGGTCTATTTTACAAAATTTTTCAGCTCCCATATCAGCTAGTTGTAAAATATAATTTATCGTTGCTGTGTTTAAGGAAATAGTAGAAGTTCTAGGGACTGCGCCAGGCATATTAGCAACACAATAATGAATAACATTATCGATCACATATGTTGGATCCTGATGAGTAGTTGCATGACTAGTTTCAAAACATCCTCCTTGATCAATCGATACATCAACAATTACCGAACCACTTTGCATAATTTTTAAATCTTTAGCTGTAATTACTTTGGGCGCTAAAGTTCCAGGAATTAAAACTGCCCCAATAACCAAGTCAGCATTAACGAGTAAATCTTGAATTTTAATATCATCAAAATTTAATACCACAGCTTTTGGAAATTTATTTTTTAAATATTCAATTTTTGATTTAGACTTTTCAAGTATAGTGAGGTTTGAACCCATGCCTGTGGCAATGAGACTTGCATTGTATCCAACTACGCCTCCGCCTATAACCAAAGTTTCTGCAGGTTTACTGTATGAAGATCCTCCTAATAAGACACCAAGGCCACCTGAATGTTTTTCTAAACATTGAGCTCCTGCTTGCACTGAAAGACGTCCTGCTATTTCACTCATTGGAGTTAGCAAAGGCAATCCATTAGCTTTATCAGATATTGTTTCATAAGCTATGGAGATACATTTACTATTAATTAGTTGCTTTGTTAAATTCTCAGATGAAGCTAAATGCAAATATGTAAAAATAATTTGATCTTTTTTGATTAAACTAATCTCTTCTATTTGAGGCTCTTTAACTTTAATTATTAAATCACTGTCATTGAAAATATTTATTGCAGTTTCCTCAATTTTAGCGCCAGCGCTTAAATAATGATCATTTGTAAATCCCGATCCTATGCCTGCTTGATTTTCAACTATCACAGAATGATTTGATTTGATTAAAAGTTCGACACTCTTTGGTGTTAAGCCAACCCTGTACTCATGGTTTTTAATTTCTTTAGGAACGCCTATTATCATAGTTATTAACTATATTAGATAGATTTAAAATACTAATGCAAAAGAAGCATTTTTTTATAATAGAAAAAGAATATATTGAAGAAAATGGAAGGTTTGGAAATACTTAAAAAAAAGATCAAAGAAGCTCCTGTAACTTCAGGTGTTTATCTTT
>JAQWMI010000042.1 GCA_029246865.1 Alphaproteobacteria bacterium | reverse complement strand
ACACAAGTATTAGCAGCAGAGCCACCTAGATGGGTGGAAAAACTTTCAACATCTTCTGTTTTAGTACCGGGTGGTTCAGGATATACGTCCATGCCAGCTCTGCCGATAACTAGGATTTTTTTGTTTATATTGCTTAAAATGTTAGACATAAGTTAATCTTATATCATTTCATTATTGCAGAAATATCCTCAATATTAAAGAAACTTGGCACATTACAGGAAGTTTTAATATCTAAAGTTTTTCCAGAATTAGCAGCCATCATTGTAGTTTGAATAATATCTAATACATGTAGTGATAGTTCGCCATTACACCTATTAGATTTTTTGTGCTCAATTGAGTAAGCCATCTCAGACAAGCCTACGCCTCGATAGTTTGCTCTAGTTGACTCCTCATTAGCCCTTAAACTTTCTTCTCTTATATTAATCTTTCCTAAAGGCATATCTTCTGTTTTATACTCAACCCATTCACCAGTATCACTATTTGTGCATACAAGAGGGGAACCACCAAACATATTAGGATCAGGAACAACCATAGATCCTTTAGTTCCATAAAGCTCAATATGATTTCTTTGATGAGCTATCACATCAAAAGACAGCGTTAGTTGAATTAATGCTCCACTTTCAAACTCTAAATTAACTAGATAAGTAGTTGGGCATTCAACTTTAAAGTTTGAGTCTTTTTTAGGTCCAATACCAATTGTTCTATTTTCAAATACCTTAGTAGATACACCATGAACAAGTTTTGCAGGTCCTAATAAGTTTACTAATGCAGTTAGATAATACGGTCCCATATCAATAACTGGTCCGCCTTCTTTTTCAGCAAACCAAGGTTCTGGATTTGGATGATATGATTGAACTCCTGGAAAAGCAAAAATCGCGTTTCCTAACTTAATATCTCCTATTGTTCCACTTGATACTAATTCAATAGATTTTTGAATACCTCCACCTAAAAATGTATCTGGAGCATTACCAATATAGAGATTCTTTTCGTTTGCTATTTTTAAAAGATTTTTTCCATCATTAAAATTAACGGCTATTGGCTTTTCTGAATAAACATGTTTGCCGTGCTCTAAAGATTTTTTTGCCACTTCATAATGAGATTTAGGAATAGTTAAATTTAAAATAATATCTATATTTTCATCTACCAATAAATCTTCTACAGTTGAGGAATCTATACTATTTTCATTAGCACACTTTTTTGCAGTATCTAAGTTGATGTCCGCACATTTAATAATTTTAATATTGTTAAAGTAATCATGAGCTTTGAAATAAGTTTCAGATATATGGCCACAGCCAATTAAGCCTACCTTAAAGACTTTTGCCATTATTAGTTATTTATCTAAACCAGACATGTTGACATATTTTATTTCAATAAAATCCTCAACACCATACTTAGAGCCTTCTCGTCCTAAGCCGGACTCTTTTATACCGCCAAATGGGGCTTCCGCCTTAGAAGTCAGACCTGTGTTAACGCCAACCATTCCGTACTCTAGACCTTCAGCGACTCTCCATACCCTTCCAATATCTCTTGAATAAAAATATGAGGCTAAACCATAAGGAGAATTATTAGCCAAATCTATGACTTCTTTTTCGTCTTTAAATTTATAAATTGGTGCCACCGGTCCGAAAGTTTCTTCAAAAGTAATTTTAGCCTTAGGTGTAACATCAGTTAAAACAGTTGGCTGGTAAAAATTATTACCAAGTGAATGTCTTGATCCGCCAATAGCAACTTTAGCTCCCATTTGTATGGCATCTTCAACATGTTCCTCAACTTTAGCCAAAGAATGTTCATCAATCATGGGACCTGAACCCACCTCTTCATCTAGACCATCTCCTACTTTTAATTTAGATACAGCTTCCACAAATTTTTTACTAAATTCATCATGAACTTTTTCTTGAACATAAATTCGGTTTGCGCATACACAAGTTTGACCTGTATTTCTAAACTTACTTTGCATCGCACCTGCTACCGCATCATCAATATTTGCGTCATCAAAAACTATGAATGGAGCATGACCTCCTAACTCCATTGAAACTTTTTTTACAGTTGAAGAACATTTTTGAAGTAATATTTTACCTATTTCTGTCGAGCCTGTGAAAGAAAGCTTTCTAACTATAGGATTAGTTGCTAATTCATCTCCAATCTCAGAAGCTTTTCCAGTGATTACATTTAAAGTTCCTTTAGGGAATCCTGCTTCTTCAGCTAGTACAGCTAAAGCTAAAGCAGAAAAAGGAGTTTGACTTGCAGGTTTTATTACAACTGGACAACCTACAGCTAGTGCAGGAGCACATTTTCTTGTAATCATTGCATTTGGAAAATTCCATGGTGTAATTGATGCCACGACACCTACAGGTTGTTTTAAAACAATGATCCTTCTATCAGTCATTGGGTCAGGTATAGTATCGCCATAGACTCTCTTTGCCTCTTCTGCAAACCATTCAACAAATGAAGCCCCATAAGTTATTTCACCACGAGACTCATTAATTGGTTTTCCTTGTTCAATTGTCATAATTTGAGCAAGCTCTTCACGGTTTTCTATTATTAAATCAAACCATTTTTTTAGTAAATTAGATCTTTCTCTCGCTGACTTAGCCTTCCATTCTGGCCAAGCATCGTTTGCAGCTTTAATTGCAACGGTTGCTTCTTCCCTTCCACACTTAGGTACGGTTCCAATTTCCTTTAGTGATGCAGGGTTATTTACGGATATTGTATCATTTGCATTTGCACTTATCCATTCACCGTTAATGTAGCATTTATCCCTGTAAAGATTTAATTTTTTGATATCCATTTTTAAAAATATATCCTCTTTTAATGTGTTCGACTATTGCAATTTTAACATATGTTTATTCTACAACTGCTATTTTTTGACCGACTGGAACTACCGTTCCCTCTTCAACAAGAATTTCTTTTAGAGTTCCATTAATAATTGAAGGCACCTCTGCTGTTGCTTTATCTGTTTCAACTTCACAAAGAATATCTCCTTCTTTAATTTCATCTCCAACTTGCTTCATCCACTTGACAACTTTTCCTTCATCAACCGTTTCACCCAAAGATGGTATTATTATATCCATTATCATTTCTCCTTTTTAATTTTTAACTTTGTAAGCGTTTCATCAACTATTACATCAACTGAAGGAATCGTATTATCCTCAAGGATGTCTGCACTTGGCAGTGGAATATGAGGTGTAGTTATTCTTTTAATAGGTCCTTTTAAATCTTTGAAGCAATGTTCAATTATAAGAGATGATATTTCCGCTCCCCAACCACACAGCCTTGGATTTTCTTCAACAGTTATCACTTGACCACATTTTTTAGCTTCTCTTTTAATTGATTGTAAATCTAGAGGAACTAAAGTTCTTAAATCTAGAACAGTAGCGTCAACATTAAATTTTTCTTTTAAAATCTCTGCAGCTTTTTTTGCTCTTTGAGCCATTAAGCCCAATCCTATTAGCAAAACATCATTTCCTTTATGCATGATATTTGCCTGGCCTAAAGGAATTTCAATATCTGTCTTATCTAATTCTTCTTTCATTGCATATAAAGATTTATGCTCATAAAAAATTACTGGATCTGGATCTTGTACACTTGAAGCCATTAAACCAAGAACATCTCTTGGAGAACTTGGAGCAACCACTTTAAGTCCTGGTATTGCCATAGACCAATTCTCTAAACTTTGGGAGTGCTGGGCTCCAAATTTTGAACCACCTCCATTTGCAGTTCTTATTACTAAAGGAATATTAATTTGTCCATCAGACATGTAACGAGTTTTTGCTATTTGATTAGCTATGATATCCCAACAAACAGCTAAAAAATCAGAAAACATAATCTCGGCAATTGGTCTTAAACCTGACATGGCCGCTCCCATAGCTGCTCCCAAAATAGCCTGCTCTGAAATTGGACAGTCCTTAATCCTTTCAGGTCCAAACTCATCTAATAATCCAACTGTTGCTTTGAAAACTCCACCTGCGGCTCCTACATCCTCACCCATAAAAAAAACTTTTTGGTCTTTCCTCATGGATTGTGCTATCGCAAGAGAAACACTCTCTCTATAAGTTAATTGTGCCATTCAGAACCCCCGTCAGCCCAAACGTCAGTATAAATTTCTTTAATATCTGGGATTGGGGAAGACTTTGCCATCTCAGTAGCTTCCTCAACTTGTCTAATCATATCTTCTTCAATTGAATTAATTTTAGTTTCGTTAATATTGAAGTCTTTAAGTCTTTGTCTATAAATTTTAATAGGGTCTTTATTTTCTACCCAATCTTTTACTTCTTCATCGGGTCGGTATTTACCAGGATCTGCTCTAGAATGTCCACTATGACGGTAGGTTTTTGCTTCTATTAATGAAGGTCCGTTTCCTTCTCGAGCTTTATCAATAGCTTTCTTTGAAATCCTGTACATTTCATCTGCATCATTGCCATCAACTATAATTTTTTCCATTCCGTATGCAGAAGCTCGATCAGCAGCCGGATGCTCAACGGCGGTAACATCACCTATAGCCGTATACTCCATATAAAGATTGTTTTCACATACAAAAACAATAGGTAATTTCCAAACCTGGGCCATGTTTAATGCTTCATGGAATGCGCCTATATTTGTAGTACCATCTCCAAAAAAACATACAGTGACCTCGCTTGTTTTATTGTATTGAGAAGCTAAAGCTGTACCATTTGCAATTGGTATATGAGCACCAATAATTGCATAGGATCCCATAACTCCATTTTCTACATCTGTTAAATGCATAGAGCCACCTTTTCCTCTCATCAAACCACACTGTCTTCCCATTAATTCACCAAGAACCCCGACAATACTCGAACCTCTAGCTAAGGTATGGTTATGACCTCTGTAAGTACAAAAAGTATAGTCACCTTTTTCAAGTAAGACTCCAAATGTTGCCCCAATTGCTTCTTGACCAAGCGCTAAGTGACTTGTTCCTTTTATAAGATTTTGTAAAAAAAGATCGTAAGCTTTTTTTTCAGTTAGACGAAGCTTTAGCATAGTTTCCCAAAGCTTTAGTCTTGTAGATTCACCTATATCATCATTAATATTTTTCGAGTTCATTAATACTTATTTGCTATAGGTAATTCTTCTGCAGGGAACAATGATATAACCTGACAGCCTTTATCAGTTACGATCATTTCTTCTTCAATTCTAGCTGCTGAATATCCATCTTTTGCAGGACAGTAAGTTTCTAAAGCAAAAACCATTCCTTCTTTTATTTCTTGTGGTGCGTCCATAGATGTTAATCGACTAATAATAGGTCTCTCATGAATTGCTAAACCTAACCCATGTCCAAATTGAAGAGCAAACGCTTCCATTTCACTATTAAATCCAAATTCTTCTGCTTTTGGCCAAACTCCTGCTATCTTATCAGTTGAAACTCCTGGTTTTACTAATTCTATTGCTTTATCGAGCCATTCTCTACACTGCTTATAAGCATCGCTTTGTGCGTCGGTAGCTCTTCCTACATTAAATGTTCTATAATAACATGTTCTATAGCCCATGTATGATTGAAGGATATCAAAGAAAGCCTGATCACCTGGCCTTAAAATTCTATCTGTAAAATTATGAGGGTGAGGGTTTCCTCTTTCACCAGAAATGGCATTAATTGCTTCTACATCATCAGACCCTAGTTCATAGAGAAGTTTATTTGCATTAGCTACAAGCTGTGCTTCACTGATACCAGGTTTCATTTGTTCATACATTTGATGATATGTTGCATCAACCATAGCTGCTGCTTGGTTTAACAATACTAGCTCATCTTGAGATTTAATTTCTCTAGCTTCTAAAAGAATTTGCTGTCCATCAATAACATTAATTCCTTCTGCTTGAAGAGCGAACATCATAGAAGGTTCTACTAAGTCAACACCTACTGGCATGTTGGCTAGACCTTTTTCAACTAACATAGATTTAATTTCTTTTGCTGCATTAGTCATGAGACCAACATCAGGATGAACTGTTCCTCGAAGACCTACCATGCCTGCTTTCCAATTTTCTGTTGGAAGCCATGGAGAGTAAAGTTGATGATGCTTAGCAGCAGATCCAAAATCCCAAAGTATAGGTTCTCCTCCTTGAGGGAGAAGTGAATATCTAGCTATTTTGTCTCTAGACCATTCTCCAATAACAGTACTTGTTAAATATCTGATGTTATTATTATCAAAGCATAAAAGGGCTCCAGCATCAGATTTCTCTAAAGCTACTTTTGCTCTTCCAAGTCTGTATCTATGAAGTCTAGTGAAGTCTATTCTTTGCTCATAGTCGACATTCATATGACCTGGAGCGCCAACCGGTTTATGCCAGTTGTAATTAGGATTTACATCTTCTTCTTTAATAATTATAGGATCAGCCATTATTGTATTACCATTCCACCATCAATCATTAAGATTTGGCCAGTCATGTAGTCACAATCTTTACTAGCTAAAAAAGATGCTGTTCCTGTAATATCTTCAGGATAAGAATATCTTTTCATTAAAATCATATTATCAGCAATTGAGTCCATCGATTCACCATGCTTATCAAATTTACCCATTGCAACTAATTCTTTATCGAGCTGTTCCCACATTTCTGTTCTTACAACTCCAGGACCGTATCCGTTTACATTAATTCCATATTCAGCTAAGCCTTTTGCGCCACCTTTGATTAAACCAGCTACAGCGTGCTTACTAGCACCATAAATAACAACATCGTCAAAAGTTTCTCTAGATAGAATAGAAGCAACATGGATTATTTTATAAGGATAATCTTGCTTCCCTTGTTTTATCATTTGTCTAGCTTGCTCTTGCATTCCAAGCCAAGCTCCGCGAACATTTATATCAAAAATAAAATCATAATTTTCTTCAGTAACATCCATAAACCATAACGGTTTGTTTACTCCAGCATTATTAAGAGCAACGTTTAAACTTCCAAAAGCTTCAACAGTAGCTTTTACAGCAGCCACATGGTCTTCTCTTTTTCTTACATCAACTTTACATGAAATAGCTTCACCACCACCAGAACGAATTCTTTCTTCAACTTCTCTACATCCATCTAGATTAATGTCTGTTAAGCAGACTTTAGCTCCTTGAGCACAATAATCTTCTGCTATTGCGGCACCCATACCTTGAGCGGCACCAGTGATTAGAATATTCTTTCCTTTAAGTCTTTCTTTGTCCATGTTAGTTCCTCTCTTTATAAGTATTTATAGTGAACATTTTTTATTATTTACGCTATCCTTAAAATATCCATTTTGAATAATTGTTATAAATTCCTACTTATTTGTTAAATTAAATTTATCTCTTTTGGCGAGTAGATTTTCCCGCCTATGATCTACCGATTCTAGAAAGGCCTTCCGACTTTGATATTGATCAAAAATTCTAGACATAGTTTGAAAGACAATAACAACAACTAAAAGAACAGATGTAAATAGTTGAACAAAATGAACTTGAAGAGCATAGAATAAAAGCCCTGTATTTAAAAAATTAACTGTTAGTGCTCCTACAGCTGCTCCAATAATACCGCCCTTTCCTCCTAGAATACTCACACCTCCAACAAAAGCAGCAACCGTTCCTGCTAAAAGTAAATACTGAAGTCCAAGTCCTTGGGCAGTACCAGATTTTAATCCAATAACAGTTCCCGCAAAACCAGCACAAAAACCTGATAGAGCGAAGGCAATAATCATTGGTCTTTTTATTGGAACGCCAGCAGCTAGCGATTCTTTTCTAGCTCCACCTATTGCATATATTTCTCTTCCATACTTTGTAAAACGCATAAAAATTCCAACCAGTATAAAGACAAAAATAACCATAATACTAGCAGGAGAAAAATACATAAAAAATTTTGTAGTTATAAAATCAGGAACTCTAAAATCTGTCAGCATGACTGTTTTTTCTTCAGCAACAACTAAAGAAATTCCTCTTAACAACATTAATGTGCCAACTGTTAAAACAATAGCTCTGACTCTTAAATAGGCTATAAAAAAGCCTTGAATAAATCCGATACCTGTTGAAATAAATAAACCAATTACAATTGCCAAAGGAGCTCCAATTGGATCTGTTAATTTCACAACTATCACTGCACATAAAGCAGCATTAGAACCAATAGATAAATCAATTTCTCCGGCAATAATACAAATAGTAAGTGCGAGACCAATTAAACCTAAAACCGCAAATCTTTCAAGAATGGCAAAAGTAAGGTTATGTGAAGCAAAAACTTCAACGGAAAATCCAAAGTATGAGTAAACCGTAATCGCTAAAAAAAAAGCGAAAGTTAAATCGGGATTAGAAATAAATTTTTGTTTAATTTTGCTAATAAAAGAATTTTGCATAATATTACTCCTGAGCTCTCGATCCTTTTGCATATAGGGCAAAAACTAAAATACTAAAAACAATCATCAAACCTACACCTACAATTCTCGGTCCGCTATTTAGTCCATTTAAGACCATCATATTATCAATCATCGCTATAAAAATAGCTCCTATACTTGTCCTTATAGTATTTCCGTAACCACCCATAATGGAATTACCACCTACCATCACTGTAGCTATCACAAGAATAGTCATGTCTCCACTCGAACCAAATTCTGCAGAGAAATAATTTGCTTGAGCGCTAGACATTTGAGCAGCAAATGCAACAGCAACAAAAGCACAAAGAGCAGAACAAATTGTACATACTATGATCGCCATAGATAGATTTTCATGACCTGTAGCTTTTCCTGCCGCTCTATTTGAGCCTACTAGATAAACTTTTCTTCCAAAATTTGTGTAACGGAGAACAAACTCTGCCAAAATTGCTATTAAAATAAACGACCATGTAATAGTGGGTAACCCTAGGAAAGAACCTGTACCTAACCACTCTGCATCATTAGGTCTTCTAAAAGAAATCACTAGATTATCAGTCCACCAAGTAGCTATTCCGTACAAAATACCAGCACCACCTAAGGTAACTACAATTGGGTTGCCTCCTAAACCAATAAATAAACCTTGAGCCGCCCCAGCTAAACATCCGATAAGCAGTGTCACTAAGAGTGAGATTGGAAAATTTCCAACCCAGGACTCAACTCCATAACCGGTTGACATGCCCATCGCAAAAGACACACAACAAATTGCTGCTGTTTCTTTAATAGATAGTAAAAAAAAATTTCCTGAAAGCGTTACAAAGGTTAGTCCAATTGCCATAATACCGTAAAGAGCTGCGTCTCTAATAATTGTTTTAAAGTTAAACCAGGTAAAATAGTTATTGGTTGCAAAAATACCGTATAAAAATAAAAGAACAAAAAATGTCAAAAGAATGCTTAATAATAAATTCTTTTTATATGATGAGATGAGATCTTGCATTATAAGTTTGTCTCGTTAAATGGGTCCGTTATTTGTTTTAAAATACTTGTCGTCTTAATGTCATTTAAACCAAATTGTCTAATAAGCAGACCTTGATAAAAACTTAAAACTCTTTCTGGAAGATAAGTTACTTCCTGAATATCAGTAGAAGCAAAAATAATTGTTGTTCCGTTATCTGCCAACTCTCTCATTCTTTGATAAATTTCTGATTTAGCACCAACATCCACTCCTCTTGTTGGCTCATTCACTAATAGTATTTCAGGTGAAATAGAGAGCCATTTACCTAAAGCTACTTTTTGTTGATTACCTCCACTCAATAAGCCGGATTCATCATTTAATCTTTTTACATCAATTAGGAATTCTAAGGCTAAATTTTTTGAATATTTCTGTTCTGTACTAGCACTACGTATTCCAAATTTAGAAATCACTTCAAGAGCAGGAGAGGTTAGATTTTCCATGATAGGTCTTCCTAAAAAAAGGCCATCTTTTTTTCGATCAGAGGAACAGTATGCAATTTTATTTTTAATAGCTTGTTGAGGGCTAGAAGGCATAAACTCTTTACCATTTAAAACTAAACTTCCGGATCGAATTTGTAATGCTCCAGCAATAGCAGCAAGCACTTCGCCCGCCCCACTACCTAATTGTCCTGCTAATCCTAAGATTTCTCCTTTTTGGACTTTGAAATTCACAGGTTCAATTAAACCATCCGGCCATAAATTTTTGACTTCTAAAATTGTATCTTCTTTGATTTTTGTAGGCTTTACAGGAAACATATTTTTTAATTCTCTTCCGAGCATAATCTCTACAAGAGAGTCAACATTAAGATCTTTTGTATTTATAATTCCTTGGGACTCGCCATCTCTTAATATAGCTATTCGATTTGTAATTTTAAAAATTTCATCTAAGCGATGGCTGATATAGATAATTGATTTTCCAGAGTCTGCAATTTTTTGAACCATATCTAGAATTCTTCTACTCTCCTGTTCACCAAGAGCCGCTGTCGGCTCATCTAAAATTAATATTTGGGCATCATGGGATAGTAATCGAGCAACTTCCACTAAATGTTGTTCTCCTACAGATAGCAGATTAGTTCTAATTGAGGGATCGATATCGGAAAGACCTACTGCATCAAGATATGGTTTAGCTTCTTCGCTGAGTTTTTTCAGTGTTGCAAATTTTTTGACTTTTGCTCCTGCTAGAAAAATATTTTCAGCAACAGACATATTGGGAATGAGGCTTAATTCTTGTTGTGCGATTGCAATCCCAGATAACTCAGCCTTAACAGGCGTTTCAAACCTCACAACCTGACCATTTAATTTATATTCACCTTCATAACCGTTATCAAAGCCACTAATGATTTTTACAAGAGTTGATTTTCCGGCGCCATTCTCACCGACAAGACCCATTATCTCGCCCTTATTTATTTCAAAATCTACTTTCTTAAGTGCATGAATAGCACCGAAAGATCTTGATATATTTGAAATTTTTAAAACTGGTGATTGCATTTGACTTTTACTCTAACCCTTAAACAGCCATTTTAAAAGTTTTATAAGGGAAGGAATGTTCCTCCCCTTATTTTATTAAGATTTATTTTAATTAATTACTTCCAAGCACCTGAACAAAGCTCATCAATGCCATAAAGCTTTCCGTCAAAACCTATCAAAGCAGTAAAGTCCATAGTTGCTGCTGTTACTGATGGGTTTGGAGTAAAGTTAATGTACTCAGCTAATTTGCCGTTCTCCATGTACTCTTGTACAAGTTTAATAGCTAACTGACCTTCATGAAGAGGTGATTGAAGAGTTGTACCAAATTGTTTTCCTTCTTCGATCATCTGCTTATCTCCATTACACACTGTACCAACTGTGATAACACTATCGTCATCCATAGCTTTCCAATCAACATTATATCCAGCTTCTTCTAGCGCTTTAATACCACCTGTTAAAATCGCATCATCCATTCCATATACAAAATGAATTCCTTGATCTTTAACTTTAGCAATAAGTTTTGCTGCACCTTTGTAGCCATTAGCTTGACCAAAACCTTCACCGATATCACCGATTAAGTTAAGATCTGTACCTGCAATAGCTTGTTTGAAAGCGTTAATTGATAAACCATATCCACCATATGAGTGTGGGTATGAAAGAGCAATGACGTTATACCCTTTTCCTCCAGCAGCTTGCTTCATTTTCATAGCTTTTACCATCATCTCACCTGCATTGTATGCACGTAAGCTATCGTCTGGGCCAGCATATCCAAAGATGTATTCTTTATCCTGTTCGTTTGGAAGTTGGTTAATTTTAAGAACAGGAACACCTGTCTTAGCGAGCTTCCTTAAAGATCCTAATCCAGCTGTTGCATCCGGTGGCCACCAAATAAATACATCTGGTAATGCACCACTTGCAAGATATTGCTCAACTTGTTGATTTTGTTCTGCTTGATTGTAGTTATTTTCGAATACAGTTAAATCATATCCATATAATTCTGCAGTCTTCTTAATACCTTTCACAAATGCTCCAACATAAGCCTCTGATGAAGCCGCATTAAAAGATACGATTTCAACAGCTTTTGCTGAACCAACTGAGAAAAACATAAAAACTGCTAGTACTGATAATAGTTTTTTCATTAGTCCTCCTAATAGTTATTCCGTTACTGACTAATTTGAACAAATTTTTATTGGTGAGGACACATAAATAATATTCAATTTGAATATTTTTATTAATGCATTATTTTGTATTACTCATGAATAGAAATGAAATACTGACTCTGATTGCTTTCGTTGATAAAACAAGAGGCTTATTTGAAAAAAAAATTAATTTATATGATCCAGATAGTGATTGGAAAATACTTTCTTATATAATTAAAAATCATCTCGATAATAAAATTGTTACGATCTCAAGCTTGATTCAAGTTTCTGAACTTCCATTTGCTACAGGTCTTAGAAAAGTAAAAAAATATATTGCAGAAAAAAAATTCATTAAAAGAATTAAAACAAAAACAGGAAAATCCTTCTCCATTCACCCAAGTCAAAAATTAATTGATGAATTTTTAGAATATTTAATTTCTATCAAAGAGGAATTAGCTGCCGAACTTGGTTTTGATCAATTCAACAATTCTTATTATTTTGGGATGTCCTTGTCTGCTGGAAGTATAATTTCTCCACCCTACGTTCTGATCAATACAGAAAAAAAATTTAAAAAAATAAATTTATTAACAAATAATAACCCAACTTTCATGGTTATTAAAAAAAATATAGATTTTTTTAGTTATTTATTAGATACAAAATTAGAAATAGAGATACTAGAAATAAATAAACTTCTTAATAGAATTAGAAAAAACTCTGAAACAAAAAAGGTTTCTAAGATAGATTTAATTGCTTTTAACCTACCTTGGATTGGAGAGCTAGTTAAAAGAAAAGCTTTAACTCCCCTAGATGATTTAATAAAAAATCATTCGATAAATATTAAAGATTTTCATCACTCTGGAGTAAGTGCTAGTTCATATAACGACAAGTTATACGGGGTACCCATAGAAACTATTCCAGATTTATTATTTTACAGAAATGATTTATTTAAAAAGTTCAATATTAATAAACCCAATACTCTTATAGATTTGTTGGAATGCTCTAAATCAATTAAAGAAAGCAGGGCATGTGAGAGCCCTATAGCTTGGCCAGCTAAAAAAGGTCAACCTATTGCTACAAGTTTTATACTTATGATGGCAAACTACGGACAACCTATTGTTAACTTAAGACATATCAGTGGTAATATTTATGATATGGGTGTTAATAAGAATAACTTAAAGCCGACTTTCAATTCTCAAGCTGCTTATAAAGCGGCTCAAATGTTAAAAGATCTTATTGAATACTCACCTAATAATATTTCATCCATGTCAAATGATGAATGTGTAGAATACTATCGAGAGGGTAAGTCGGCAATGGTTATGAATTGGGGTAGTCGCGCATCTCGTTTTGAGCTAGATAATAAATCCCCAGCTTATTTAAATACATCCTACCTTCCTCGCCCTTCAGGTTTAAATAATTTTCAAATATCACCTATAGGTGGATTTTCTTTAGGTATACCTTCTAATGTTAAACCTGAGAAAATACCTTTTATAATGAATAATATGAGGCACCTAGTTTCACCTCAGGTTATAAAATATTATATTGAGCAAGGAAGTTTTTCCTGCCCTGTATTCAGCGTATTAAATGATCCTGAAGTAAGAAAAATTAGCCCTCTCTTTAATGAATTAGACGCTATGGAAAAAGAAGAGAAATTTGTTCAGTGGGCACGTTACCCTCTTCCAGAATATTCTCAAATAATTGAGATTATAGGTAATGAGATTTATGAATGTGTGTTTCAGTCCAAAAGTATTAAAAGTGCCTTATCCAAATGCCAAGACGCTGCTATTACTCTAATAAATTAAACTTTCATCTCTTCTTCTGGAGTTGGTGGTGCAAATGGATATCCTCCCCAAACAGATTGATCAAAATTAACAACAGATCCTGTCATCATTCCTGAATCATCTGAAGCAAGAAAAGAAACAGCTTTAGAAACTTCTTCTGGGGATAATAATCTTCCAAAAGGCTGCTCAGATCCCGCTTTATCTAACCAGTTTTCTTCAGCGCCATGATAATTAGTTTGTATTTCATGCTCTCCATCTGAACCCATCCAACCAATATTTAATTGATTAACTCTTATTTTATTTTTCAGCAAAGCAAATGCTGTGTTTCTTGTTAAGGTTGCCAAAGCTCCTTTAGAGACGCAGTAAGCAGAGATAAAGGGCTGTCCTGTCAAAGCTGCAACTGAACCAATGTTCACAATTGAACCTTCAATTTTTTGTTTAACCATAATTTTTACAGCTTCTTGAATGAGGAAAAAAGGGCCTTTCAGGTTTGTGCCGATCATTTTATCAAAGAGATCTTCAGAAGTATCAACTATTGTACCTCTATCAGTGATACCAGCTGCATTTACTAATATATCAATTCGTCCAAATTTTTCTTTCATGAAAGACATTGCCTTTTTGCAGTCCCTAACAGAGTTTAAATCAGTTTTAATAAAATGAACCGGACATCCAGTATCCTTAGTTATGGATTGAGCTATTTCATTACCTTCTTTTTCTTTTCTTCCAATTGTTATAATGCCCTTGCATTCACTTTTTGCAAAATTCTTCGCAATAGCAGCGCCAAGACCTTGGGTGCCACCAGTTATAAATGCAAATTTTCCTGTTACTTTATTCATCTTTATATTCCTGTATATCGTAACCGTTATTTGATAAACATTTTCTCAATTCTTTATTTCCTATTTTAGCCATTTCTAATGGATTAGCTTTTTCAGGGTCTTGTTCTGCTTCAACAATGAACCATCCTTCATAATTGTTTTTTGCCAAGGTTTGAATAACTTCATTAAAATCTATACTTCCATCTCCTGGAACCGTGAAAGCTCCTTTTAGAACGGCGTCTAAAAAACTTTCTTTATCTTTGTTAAGTTTATTTACAATTGAACTTCTAATATCCTTAGTGTGGACATGAGTGATACGATTTGCATATTTGTTTATTACACTAACTGAATTTCCTCCAGCAAATGTCATATGACCTGTATCAAATAATAAATGTACAGCCTCTCCAGTATAATTCATGAGCAAATCTAATTCATGCTCTGTTTCAACCGCTGTTCCCATATGATGATGGAAAGAAATTGGCATTCCAAAATCACTACAAAACTCAGCGAAATTAGTTAATTTTTTTCCATAGGTTTTAAAATCATCCTCACTTAGTTTTCTTTTGGTATTTAAAGGTGCGCTTTGGATATTTTGTATTGTTCCAGATGTTTCTCCATAAGCCATACATGCTGCACCTAATTCTTTGAATAAAACTAATTGATTTAGAACATTGTTTTTTTCAGCCTCTAAATCATTATCCAAAACTGTTCCTGAATACCAGCCAGAGGCAAGATGAAGTTTGTGATTTTTTAATATTGGTTCGAGTTGTTCTGGGGTTTTTGGAAACTTACCACCCGTTTCAACACCTGAAAATCCAGAAATTTTAGACTCGGATAAACAGGTCTCTAATGTTGTCTCGCCACCTAATTCTGGCAGATCATCGTTACTCCATGCAATTGGAGCTATTCCTAATTTTGCTTTCATTTGAAAAATCTCATTTCAGTACTCCCAATAAAGAGATTAGAATACAAAATTATTGGATATTATAAATCACTTTTTGTATTATTTTATTCAAATAGAATAAATTTTTAATAGAGGAAAAATCTGTTACATTAATAAACTTTATTAAAAGGAAAAATATAATGATTAAAATTGCAGTTTTAGGATGTGGTAGGATTGGTCAGATGCATGCAAGAAATGTCAACAATCATCCTGATACTTCTTTAGCGGCAGTGTACGACACAAATAAAGAATTTGGCGAAAGAATAGCTAATGAGCTTAATGTTCCATTAATTAATGATGATAAAAAAATTTTTGAAGATAATAATATTGATGCAATTCTAATTGCATCACCAACAGCCACGCATATAGAATTCATTGAAAAATCAGTAGCATCTAATAAACCAGTTTACTGTGAAAAACCCATTGACTTAAATATTTCAAAGGTAAATGAGTGCGCTAAAAGACTTCAAGGAAATACAGTTCCAATTCATCTCGGTTTTAATAGAAGATTTGACCCAGGTCACGTAGCAACTAGAGATGCCATGATATCAGGTGAAATTGGCGATCTTCACCAAGTTATAATTACTTCTAGGGATCCTGGGCTTCCAAGTATGGAGTATTACAAAGAAGCTGGAGGGCTTTTAAGAGATATGACTATTCATGATTTTGATATTGCGAGATTTATGCTTCAAGAGGATCCGGTAAAAGTTTTTGCGATCGCAAACGCTCTTGAGGAGCCTAAATTAAAATCTGAATTAAATGATTTTGATACTGTTATGGTGATCATGGAAACTAAATCAGGAAAGCAATGTCATATTAATAACTCAAGATCATCAAAATATGGTTATGATCAAAGGATAGAGCTTGTAGGAAATAAAGGTATGGTTTTAAGTGACAATAAAAAAATTAATAACGTCAAAAAATATTCTGCAAACGGTGAAAATACATCCACTGTTGAACACTTCTTTTTAGAGCGCTACCATGATGCTTTTATGAATGGGCTCACTTCATTTGCTGCGTGTATTGAAAATAAAACAATACCTGATGTTGGTTTTGAAGATGGAAGAAAAGCTTTACTTTTGGCAGAGGCAGCTTACGAGTCGTTAAAAAATCATCAAATGGTAAATGTAAATTATGATTGAAAATAAATTAAAGAAAAGTTGGACTAATAAAAAAGCAACTTTAAATGGATGGTTATCCATTCCCAATGCTTTTACTGCAGAAATTATGGCAGAACAAGGTTATGACAGTCTGACCGTAGATGTTCAACATGGTGTTATAGATTTTTCAGACTGTGTATCTATGCTACAAGCAATGAGGGCTAGTGGAATTGTTCCTATATCCAGAGTTCCTTGGTTAGACCCTGCAATAATTATGAAAGTATTAGATGCAGGTTCAATGGGAGTAATCTGCCCTATGGTAAATACAAAAAAACAAGCTGAAGAATTAGTTTCCTATTGCAAATACCCCCCTAACGGTGTGAGAAGTTTTGGTCCAACAAGAGCTAATATCTCTTTGGGTGCTAATTATTGGAAGGAGGCCAATCAAAATATTTTTTGCCTAGCAATGATAGAAACGCAAGAAGCTTATGATAATGTTGAAGAAATTGCATCTACACCTGGTTTAGACGGTCTCTACATTGGTCCTGCAGACTTAACTTTAGGACTTGGTAAAGGTGAGTTAGCTCCTGCTTTTGATAGAGAAGAGCCAAAGATGATTGAGGCTACTAAAAATATTTTAGCAGCTGCAAAAAAAAATAATAAAATTGCCGCTCTTCACTGTGGTACACCTGAGTACGCTGCCAAGGGAGTTCAATGGGGATTTGATATGGTCACTATTAGCAACGATGTCAGACTTTTAATTGCAGCTTCCTCTTCAAGTGTTAAAACATTTAGAGATTTGACAGAAAATAATAATAAAGATTCTAATTCCAATAAAGATACTGGCGCTTACTAAAAGATTTATTTTCTTAGCTTATAAAATTGCAAGAGATTGCATTAATCCTGGAGTCTCAACATTTAGACTAAACACATTTCCAGATTGAATATCATCTACGTTATTTAAGGAATGATTTTTTGAGCTTAGCGATGTTATGTAAAGTGTTTTTAGATCTCTACCCCCAAAAGCTAGACAAGTAGGGGTTTGACTAGGCGTATCTACTTTAGAAATTAATTGTCCTTTGTCGTTGTAACAAACCACACATCCTCCTCTAACTCTCGCACTCCAATAGTTACCATGACTATCACATGTTCCTCCATCTGGAAAACCTGGCGCTGTGTTTTTATTAATAAATACCTCTAGTTCTTTATAAGAATTGAAGTTGTGATCAATTTGAAATTTTCTCACTATATCATTAGGTGTGTCTGTGAAATACATAATTTTTCCATTAGGAGAAAAAGCAATTCCATTAGATACAGTCACTTGATTAAATAATTTAGTTAATAACCCATTTGGTGAGAGACGA
>JAQWMI010000041.1 GCA_029246865.1 Alphaproteobacteria bacterium | reverse complement strand
TGAAGAAATAATCATTAATTAATCTTATTAGTTTTTTCTTAAAAAAGAATACTTAATGTTAACGATTTTCATAATATGAAACGAATTTTAATATCGTTAAACAGAGATTTTTGAAAAAACATTTAAAACAATTGCGCCTATGATAATTAAACTCAATCCTATAATTCCAGCAACGTCAATTTGCTCTTTGTAATAAAAAATACCTACAAGCGCTATTAAAACAATACCCAATCCTGACCAAACTGCATAAATATACCCAATTGAAGAGAAGTATTTAAGGGCTAGAGATAAAAAATAAAAGCACAACGCATAAGAGATGACAGTTAAAATACTTGGCTTGAGAACAGTAAAACCAAAAGATGCTTTTAGGGAAGTTGTGCCAATGACTTCAAAAATTATTGCTAAAATTAAATAGATAAATTTCATTTAAAAATTAAGCAATACCTAAAAGTTTTTTCTGTCTTTCAGACCAAGTTCGTATCAAGTGATCAACAGCTAGACAGATGAAGGAAATAAATATACCTAATGTTAAGGCAACACCCGCACCATCTTTTCTAGATAATGCTCCCATAATAATTTGACCTAAGTCCTCGGTTCCTATTAAGGCTCCTAAAACAATCATAAATAATGAAAAAATAAGCGTCTGATTAATACCTAGCATAATATGAGGGAATGCTAGGGGAATTTCTATTGCAGTCCATCTTTGTATTCTTGAAACACCAGACATTGAACCAGCTTCATGAAGAGATACAGGAACACTTTTTAATCCCTCTATTGTATACCTTGTTGCAGGAATCGTAGCATAGACTATTGCAGCAAGTAAAACTGACGTATCTGTTATACCGAATAAAAGAATAACAGGAATTAAGTATACAAAAGATGGAAATGTTTGAAAAAAATCACATATAAAAAGCATGAATGCCGTTGATTTACTATTTTGAGCACAAGCAGAGCCAACAACTAAACCGATAAAAGTTGCTACAACGACAGCAAATGTTGCCATGTACATTGTAATTAAAGCTCTATCCCAATATTCTGAAAGAGCTATGAATAAAAATAGCGAGCCTACGACTAAAGAAGATCTAACTCCTCCAACTATAAAGCCTGCGCCCATAACTAAAATAAAAGTTGAAACTACTGGCATTCCCAAGTACGCCGTTTTCATAGGAACTAATACATTTGTAATAAGAAATACATTGAAATTATTTAAGTAATAAAAAAAAGTTTCCCAAATCCAATCAACACCAGCATCTAATAAAGGTGAAATACTAATACCTTTTTCATAAGGCACAAAGTAAAGATAATTAATACCAGTAAAGTAAAAACTACCAATATAGGAAAAAATAGAACAAATAAATATAATGATAGAAAATAGAATTAAGTTCTTATTTTTTTGATAAAAATTTAAATTAGCAAAATAATTTTTTTGTTTATTTGCCCATGCAAGAGAAAATTTATCTAGTACGACAGCAATAATAACAATACAAATACCTATTTCAGCAGCTTTACCAATTTTTAAAGAATTTAAGGCTAATTTTAAATTAAATCCCAGCCCTTTAGCTCCAATAAAAGAAGCTATAACAGTCATAGCAAGACATTGCATAATGACCTGATTCGCTCCAATTAAAATATCAGTTCTAGCTGTTGGGATTAAAACTTTAAACAATAATTGAAATTTATTACATCCACTCATTAGGCCTGACTCTACAACTTCAGGTGATATTTTTTTTAAACCTAGAATTGTTAATCGCACCATTGGAGGTGTTGCAAATATAATTGTAGCAATAGCACCAGCATGATCACCAATTCCAAAAAGAACCATTACAGGAATTAAAAAAGAGAAATGAGGCATTGTTTGAGCAACATTTAAAATTGGTTGTAACGCAGCTTCAACTTTTTTATTTAAGTAACCCCAAATTCCTAAACTTAATCCAAAAATAAAACATATTGGAGCTGTAATTAGTACAAAAGACAAGGTTTGCATTGATGGCTCCCATTGACCAAAGATAGAAAGGTAGCAAGCGCCTATACCAGCCAATAAGGCTAAACGAACTCCTTGAAGGTGGTATCCTAAAAGCATACCCCCAGCTACAACTGCAGTCCAAGGAAGTGCTGGCCAAATAAACCATTTATTTGAGTTGAGCCATGAACTACTTATAAAAGTACTCATTGTCTGGACTCCACCTAGAAAAATCTCTCTAATAAAAGTTATTAAAAATAAAACTCCACTAGATATAGCTCTTGTAAATTCCCTTATTGCGGCTTTTTTTTCATACATCTCAAAAACCGGGTCCCATACTTTTAGAGGAAACCAGTCATAAAGTGCACTATAAATCACATTATTAATCCAAAGTGGAAAGTCTTTAAATAAAGATGGCAGCCTCCAAAGATAACTATCTTCAGACTGAGGAACTACAAGATAAGAAAAAATAAAAATAAAAAAAAGAAAAATAAATTGTTGTGGTCTAGAATTTTTAAATCTACTAAACATTAAATATTAAACTTAACTTCCAAATAAGACTTTAATTACTTTAGATGGATTTAAGGAGCCTACTATTTTATCATCATTAGGATCGATAACATTTAAAGACTCTTTACTATTCAAAATCGTTTCAGCAACTTTTTCTATTAAATCATTTTTTGAAATTTTAATATTATTTGAAATAGTTGAATCCACAGGATCCATTATAGATTCGATCTTAATGACTTTTTCTCTTGGCACATCTTGTGTAAATTTTTTAACGTATTCTGTTGCTGGATTGAGAACAATATTATCCGGTGTATCTAGTTGTTCAATAATGCCATCTTTCATAATTGCAATTCTATCTGCTAATCTTAGAGCCTCATCAAAATCATGAGTTACAAACATAATAGTTTTATTTAAGACACCTTGGAGTCTTAAAAATTCATCCTGCATTTCTTTTCGGATTAAAGGATCTAGTGCAGAAAAAGGTTCATCTAAAAACCAAATATCTGGTTCGACTGCAAGCGAACGTGCTATACCAACTCTCTGTTGCTGACCTCCTGATAATTCTCTTGGGAAATAATTCTCTCTTCCCTTAAGTCCGACTAAATCGACCATTTCCATTGCTTTAGCAATACTCTTATCTGTTGTAATTCCTTTAACTTGGAGGGGGAAAGCAATATTTTCTAATACAGTTTTATGAGGCAGTAGAGCAAAGTTTTGAAACACCATTCCCATTTTATTTCTTCTTAGTTCAATTAGTTCCTTACCATTCATGGCATTAAGATCTTCACCATCAATATAAATTTTTCCAGCAGTTGACTCGCCAAGACGTGAGATGCATCTTAGTAATGTGGATTTTCCTGAACCAGATAAGCCCATGACTACTAACATTTCACCTTTGTGGACTTCAAAAGATGCATTATTAACACCTACAATACATCCAGCAGCGTGAAAGGCTTTTGAATCAACTTTTCCATTTGATTCCTTTAAGAGCTTTTCCGCATTATTTCCAAAAATTTTATAAACGGACTCACATTTAATTACTGGAGAATTATTCATATTAGTTTTTTTAGACATTTTATATTATTATACTAGATAAAAGAAAAAAAATCCCCCTACTTTAAAAAAGAAGGGGGATTAAAATTAAGTTTAAGTATTACTTACTTTAACCACTCGTCAACAGCACCTCTGTTATTAGAGATAAAAGCTGTTGCAGCGTCAGCATGAGTCATACCTAGGTTATCAACGTTATTCGCCATTTCACCAATTTGGCCAGCTGTAGCTTCCATCTTAGTTAAGAACTTATAAGCACTAGGGTGAGTAAGAGGGAACTTAATATTAGCTGCCTTCTTTAACCAACCTATCGGAGAACCACAACCTGTTGTTTCAACAGATCCGCCATCTTCGATTCTACAACCTTGAGAGAAAGGAGGAAATTCGATGAAAGTAAAACCTTCTGCATCAGTGAAGTTTGGAGTCCAGTTAAAAATAACAGTTCCACGACCTTCTTTTTTTGCAGCAGCTAATTCTGCCCATAATGCATCAGCACTACCTGCAAATTTAACCATCCACTGGTCATCTAAACCAAGACCCTTAAGTCTGTTAGGCATAACATCTGTATGCCACTCATAAGGACCTTCTAACCAACGACCTTTGCCGTCTGAGTCAGCTGTAGCAAAATTTTTCTGACATTCTGCAGATTTTAAAGCTTCCCATGAAGGAAGACCTGGACATAGATTTTGTTCGATTACCCAGTTTGGTACGCCCATATCTTCTAGTGTTGGAGCCGCATGACTACCAGCATCAATTAAACCACCTTTATCCATAGCTTCATACATAGGCTTAGCCATAGTTGACTGCCATGTCTCGTGAGCTAACTGAAGGTCACCATTTCTTACAGCTTCATATCTTGAAGCAGATTCTGCAGGAACTAGTTCAACATTATAACCTAGCTCTTCATAAACTTGTCCGATAACATTAGCCATCACCACTTGACTTGACCAGTTTAGAACTGGAATTCTTATTGGATCTGAACTTGCAGCTTTAGCTATGTTAGCAAAACTTGATAATACTAAAACAACTGCAGCAATAAGACCAATAATACTATTTCTTATTTTCATATAGTCCTCCTCGTTAATTAAATCTGGTTAAAAAAATAAACTATGAATTTTATTCTTACTTTAAAATCTTAACCTCATAAGATAGTTAACTTAGCTTATAATTGTTAAGTTAACTTTCTTAATTCCTATCAACACTATATAAAAAAATATAAGCTGATAAAGCTAATAATTAGTTACTTTATAACATTGAATGAAAAATTATATTGAAAAACCTCAATTATTTATAAGCTTGGCTCATTTTAGGCATAATTATCATCACATTAACAAGATCACCAAAGGATCAAAAGTAATAGGTGTTGTAAAAGGCGATGGGTATGGACATGGAATGATTAAATGCTCTGATGTCTTATTAAAGGCAGGATGTAAAAGTCTTTATGTGGCTAATATAGAAGAGTCTATTAAATTAAGAAAAAATTTTAAAAAAGCAAATATCTATGTTCTATCTGGGGCTATAAATAAAAATGAATTTAAAATTTTAGATAAATATAAAATTACTCCTATTATTAATAACTACGATCAATTAGAAATTGCTAAAGATTTTAGTTCATTGAATAATAAGAATACTAAAGCTGTTATTCATATAGATACTGGAATGAATAGATTAGGATTTAAGTCAAAAGATATATTATCTAAAGATTTATTTAAGAAAATTGATATTGAATTCTTGATGAGCCATTTTACTTCAGCAGATGAAAAGGATAAAAAAAATTGCAATAAGCAACTCGCACAATTATTAAAAATAAATGAAAAATTTAATTCTAAGCTAAGTATTGCTAATTCATCAGGAAGCTTTCTTGATTCAAAATATCATTTAAATTATGTAAGACCTGGGAAAAGTCTTTACGGAATGAATCCATTCAAGAAAGAGACTTTTAACCTTAAACAAGTTGCAAGTTTATACGCACCAATTATTCAAACTTCATTTGCAGATAAAAATGAAACTATAGGATATGGAAAAACTTATAGAGCTAAGCAAAAAATTAAAACCGCTACGATAAATTTTGGTTATGCTAATGGTTATTTAAGACAAGGTAGTAATAGAGCTTCAACTTTTATAAATAATATTGAAACAAAAGTTTTAGGAAGAGTCTCAATGGATCTAATTACAATAGACGTATCTAATGTTCCTGATAAATTTCTCCATCTAGGATATCCAGTTGAAATTCTTGGTAAAAATGCTTCCTATGAAAAAGTCTCTCAAGCTTTAGGAACACATGAACTAGAAACACTAATTTCCATTGGTTTTGGAACTCAAAAAAAATATTTATCTTAAATAATAAAAAATATAACTTTTAAATATGAATCTAATTGAGAGATTGGACCAAGGTCCTGTTATATGTGCAGAAGGCTATTTATTTGCTATGGAAAGAAGAGGATATCTTTCAGCAGGAGCTTATGTACCGGAGGTTGTTCTTGAACATCCAGAAGTTGTTACACAATTGCATAGGGAATTTATCAGATCTGGATCTGACGTGGTTGAAGCGTTTACCTATTACGGACACAGAGAAAAACTAAAATTAATCGGAAAAGAACATTTACTAGAATCTTTACAAACAAATGCTCTCAAAATAGCTAAAGCCGCAGCTGATGAATTTCCAGAACTAAACTTAATGGTGGCTGGAAATGTTGCGAATACCAATATATACGATCCATCAGATAAAAAGTCTCACAGCGATTGTCAAAAAATGTTTGAGGAACAAATTGGTTGGGCTAAAGATGCAGGAGTTGACTTTGTTATAGCTGAAACAATCTCTTGGACTGGTGAAGCGCAAATAGCTCTAAAAGCTATTAAGGATGCTGGAATGATAGCTGTAGTGAATTTGGCAATACCAGTGGGTGATAAAACTAGAGACGGCTATATGATCGGTGAAGCTTGTAAAATTTTAGAAGATAACGGAGCAGATGTTGTTGGTTTAAATTGTTATAGAGGTCCAACTATGATGAAAAAGTTATTACCTGAAATTAAAAAAAGTGTTTCTTGTCATGTCGCAGCTCTTCCTGTTCCCTTTAGAACAAACGAACAATATCCAACTTTTATGTACATTAAAGATGAAGGGTGTGATTGTATTGACGGTAATGTTTCGCATATTGCTTTAGACGGTCTGACTTGTACGAGATTTGAAATGGGTAATTTTGCTAAAGATTGCGCAGAAATGAATGTCAATTTTATTGGTATTTGCTGCGGCGCAGATCCTCATCATGTAAGAGAGATGTCTGTAAGTCTAGGAAGAAAACCTATTTCATACAAGTATTATCCCGATATGAATAAGCACTTCGCTTATGGTAATGATAAAAAATTAAAAGAGCTTAACAAAGCGCAACATTTAAAATCTTAAGTTTTTATTTGATAATTATAAATAAAAAAAAAGCTACACTCTGACTTTACGAACAGGGTGTAGCTATAAATTAATTAGTTAGAAAAGATTTATATCTTTTTTAATTTGTCAGCTTTGTTCTTTCCTCTATCTTCAACGATTTCAAATTCAACCTTATCTCCTTCGTCGAGACGATCAATTCCTGCTTCTTGAAGAGCTGTGATATGAACGAAAATATCTTGATCGCTACCTTCTGGTGCGATAAATCCAAATCCTTTTTGTGGGTTAAACCACTTTACTGTTCCTGTAGTCATGTTAGTTACCTTTCTTTATTATATTTTAATATAATGTTTGTTTGTTTTGTTAAGAGCTATACCCTGAATATAAATAACAGAGTATTTCTCAAGAATTATTATTTAATCTAAAGACGATCATCTACGATAAACCGGACCTATGATAAAATAAATTGTTCGAGGAAATAAGTTAGATCTTTTTTAAGTTCTCCGCTTTATTTTTTCCTCTGTCTTCAACAATTTCAAATTCGACTTTATCACCTTCATCGAGGCGGTCTAATCCGGCTTGTTGAACAGCTGTGATGTGAACGAAAATGTCTTGGTCGCTACCTTCTGGCGCGATAAAGCCAAATCCTTTTTTTGGGTTGAACCATTTCACTGTTCCTGTAGTCATTTCGTAACCTTTCTTATTAGTAAAAATAAAGATTAATGAATCTAATATCTGCAAACATTGTTTTTTTGGAAACTAAGTAATAAATATTCAATAAAATTAACCTTAAGTACAGAAGTATTAATATAGATTTCCTTATAAAAAACAAATGATTATTATACATACAATGAAGACATTAATCACATTCCCCTATGCCCACATAGGAGCTTTTAATAGGTCTTATAGAGCAAAAATAGCCAAAAAAGATGCAATATTGAAGATATATGACAATAAAAAGATAGCGAGTTTCACAAGGGAATTTACTAAAAATCATCAAAAAATAGTTAAAAATGCGTCAGAAAGAGAAATTACACCTAATTTACTGTATTTAAATGAAAATTTGATAATTCATGAGTTTTTAGAAAATACACCAATTAGTAGGAAAAAATTTTTAAAGGGTGGTATTTTAAATCAATTTAAAAAAACTCTTGAAAATTTTCAGGCTTCAAAAATAGGAAAAACATTAAGTTTATTTGCCCAAATAATTAGCTATGAGGGTGTTTTAAAAAACAAAGGATTAATCAGGCAGATAATGAATAATACAGAAGGTATAAAAAAATATATCGATAAATATAAGCAAGAATATCTTTGTCACGGAGACTTACATTTTGAAAACATAATACATCATAAAAGTAAAATTTATTTTATTGACTTAGATTATGTATGCGTTTCTGCGAAGGGATATGATATTGCAATGTTGATATATCAAGAAAAAATATCAAAAAAAGAAATAAAAGAAATTTCAAAAAAATTAAAAATTAATCTTAGTCAAATACTGCATTATGTTCCGATATGTTATTTATTGGATTATTTATGGCAGGAGAAACAAGTAGAATTAAAGTATATTAAAAAAAATAAAGTGGAAAAAAAAATAATTAAAAACTTCCTAGAAAATATTTCTTAAAGTCTAAGTTATCTTTAACCTCCTTATACTGAAGAATTTTATTTTCATAAACTGACCCATTGTTAATAAAAATAACACCATTGATAATATCGACTAATTCATCAAGAAAATGACTACTGATAATTGTAATTTGAGATTTATTATGCTCATGCATCTTAACCAATTGAATAAAAAGATCTTTTCTTAAGCCTGGATCAAGAGCATTAAAGGGCTCATCTAGTAAAAGTAAGTTACGATTTCTCAACCAACATCTAGCTAAAGAAACTCTTTGCTGCTCTCCACCAGAAAGTTCAGATACAGTTTTAAACATATCCATTTCTAATGATAATTTTTTCATAACAGATTTCACTTTATTCCTATTTATATTATTATTAATCATTTTTGAATCTACACCGAGAATAATATTCTCAAAAATAGTCAAGTGATCAAAATTATTATAATTTTGAAATAATGTTGAAATTGGCCTTTGAGAAGGGCTTAAATCTAACAAGCTTTTATTTTTAAAAGACATAGATCCTGAATGAATATTTAGAAAACCACTTATTAAATTTATTAAAGTAGACTTACCGCTACCGCTCTCTCCTACTAATGCATAAATTCCACTTTCAGAGATATTAAAAGTATATTCAGCTGAAAAAGTTACGTTTTTATATGAAATTTTATCTAATTTTAACATTTTTATAAACTAGTGAATTAACCATATATAAGAAAGAAATAATAAACAAAACAAAGATGGCGAGAATAAAAAAGGCGTCATTATAACGATAACTCGAATATAGCTGTGAGATCAAATATGGAACAGTTTTAAAGCTACTAGAATTAAAAAGGGTAATTGAAGTCAAGTCTCCCATACTTAAAACAAAACATGAAGAAGAAACTACGATTAATTCCTTTTTAATTTTTAAGAAATCAATCCTTGTAAACCTATTAACAGCAGAAATATTAAATTGCAAAACTCTAAGTTTTTCAAATTTATTATTTTCCATAAACTTTGGGAATAAAAATAAGAATATTAGTGGAGTTAGAAGAAATGAGTTTATAAAAGCGACAATTAAAAAGTTTGGTAAAATAAAATTTAAATGAACATTAATCATAAACAAAATAGCACTTAGTGAAATAGATGGCACAAAACTGATAATAAAAATTGATAAAATCACATAATTACTAAGATACGAGTTATTTTCATGCAATCTTCTAGCCATAAATAAAGATGAAATAGCAATCATAAGTGCAATGCATAAAGATGAGAATGCTATAATTAAACTATATAAAAATGAAAGGATGGTATTTTTAGAAAATAGTAAATCAATATTAAAATTATAGAGCCCTTTGATAACAACTAGACAAGGTGAGAAAAAGTATAAGAAAAATATAATAAGAAAAAAACTACTAAATAAATTTGATTGATAAATTCTATAATTTTCAGAAACTTTTAATGTTATCATTTGAAAATTATTTCTTAGTTTTAAAGTTGGTATTAAAATTAGAATAATAATTACAGTTTGTAAGAAGCCGTAGATTACAGCTTCTGAAATATTGGCCTCAAAAGAAATTTTTTGATAAATAGCCATCTCAATAGTTGTTAGTAAAGGTGAACTTGCAAATATGTAAATAATAGTAAAATTACTAATACAAAATATTAAAACCATAGTAATTAGTATTGAAAGATTATTAAGTACAACAGGTTTGAGACATCTTGTTAAAGCTACATATAAACTTATTTTATTTGCTGACATTAGCTTTAAATAATTTTCAGGAATATTAGTTAATTTTCTAAAAAAATAGTTCGCCGAAAGAGCTATATTGAAATAACTGGTTACATAAATAATCCCAATGATTCCAAAAAAGGTGTAAGAAAAATTTAAATTTATAAATTGAAAAATATTTTGTAATAAACCATCAGAACCATGAATAAAAATTACTCCATAAGAGATAAATAAAACTGGGGCAATGAAAAAAAAATTTAAAAATGTTGTAATAATTTTTCTTTTAAAATTTGAGAGGTACAGACAAATACTCAATATAAATCCTAATATTATAGAAATTATAGTACTTAATATGGCTTGGAAAAAAGTAAATTTTATTGATTGCTTTAAAATATTATCAAAGACGAACGAATAATTCTTAGTTACATAAAAAAAATTAATTAAAAATGTTAATAAGAATAATAGTATTACAATGTAAAAATAAAAGGGGAGCTTAATTATTAGCCCCCCTTCTAATTTTTGATTTATAGTTTTAGTCAATACTTGATGACCAATACTCGATCCATAAGTCTTTGTCTTTCTTAGAAGCATAGACTCGATCTAATGAGATTGGCATTGGAGCATACTTATAAAAATCAGATGACCCTTCAAGGCCATCTATTACTGGATACATCCAATTACCAAGAGGAATATGATCCTGGAAGCCTTTTGAAATAGCAAAACTTATGAATTTTTGAGCTAATTTTTTATTAGGTGCACTTTTCAACATACCTAATACTTCTATCTGTTCCGCATGACCATCTTGAAATAACATTGCCTTATAATTTTCATCAGTTTCAGCTATTGCATGATATGCGGGAGATGTAGTGTAACTTAATACGGCATCCCCTTCTCCCTCTAAAAATAAACCATAACCATCGGACCAACTTTTTGCAGTAATGACAATCTGATCTTGCAAGCTTTTCCAAAAGTCTTTTGATTGCTCGCCTTTGAGTTGATAAATCCATTTTGCAAGACCTAGTCCTGGAGTAGAAGTTCTTGGATCCATTATAATGATCCTGATATCATTTCTATTAGTCAATTCATCAAAACTTTTTGGAGGATTATCTAATTTTGAAGAATTATAAATAAAACTAAAATATCCATAATCAAATGGGACAAAAGTTTCATTATCCCAATCAATATTTAATTTAGCTAGATCAGAACTTGATAAAGCATGAGGTGAAAATAAATTAGTGTCTTTAGCCTCAGACATCAAAGAGTCGTCAATACCAAGTATAATATCAAAACCCTCTTTATTGTCAGTTAGTTTCACTCTTGATAAAAGAGCTCCAGACGAATCGGCAGTAGTCCAATTAACCTGACAGTCACAAATTTCTTCAAAAGATTTTTGAATACTAGGACCAGGCCCCCATTCAGAAGTGAAAGAGTCATAGGTTAGAATATTTAATTGCTCTTTTGATACCAGTGATAATGGTAACATGAATACAATTATTAAGGTTAGTAATTTCATATTTATTCCTTTCAATTAAAGGAACCTTGAAACGCTTGGTAGGTGTTTGTACACTTCCTACGCCGGCATTATCCGGTTCAGGTTCTAGGGTTAAGTAAAAATACTTTCTCAGCCTTTCAGCACCCCTGTTAATTAATAATGTAAACCTATTCGAGTTGAATATCAATTATCTTTACTATTATGTTACTAAATAGTAAAAAATCTATTGATTATGATAGAAATAAATAATTTCATAGGTGGCAAGAATGTAGCTAGCGAAACTGATAATTTTATGTCTTTAAGTAAGCCCACAACTGGAGAGGAATACGCCAAGGTTCCAATCACAACCAAAAAAGAATTTAATAAAGTAATTGAAGAAATGAAAATGGCTCAATTAGAATGGGCAGAAACTGCATTAACAAAACGCTCTTCCATTCTTTTTAAATTTAAAAATCTAATTGAAAAAAATTTTGATGAGATAGCTACTATTATTTCTAATGAACACGGTAAAGTTTTTTCAGATGCAAAAGGATCACTCCAAAGAGGTCTTGAAGTAGTTGATTTTGCTTGTGGCATTCCTCATTTATTAAAAGGTAGTCACTCTATCAATGTAGGAACAAATGTAGACTCATTTGATATACGTCAACCACTTGGTATATCTGCAGGTATTACTCCCTTTAATTTTCCAGCAATGGTACCTATGTGGATGTTTCCAATCTCAATTGCCTGCGGTAATGCATTTCTTCTAAAGCCTTCTGAAAAAGTACCACAGTGCTCAATGAAGCTTGCTGAATTATTTTCTGAAGCAGGCCTACCAGATAATATTTTAAATATTATTCATGGAGATAAATCTGTTGTAGATTTTATATTACAATCACCCGATATAGCTTCAGTTAGCTTTGTTGGATCTACTCCTGTCGCTCAATATATTTATTCTCAATCAGCCAAATATAATAAAAAAGTTCAGGCATTAGGTGGTGCTAAAAATCATATGGTAATTATGGAAGATGCAAATTTAGAAGATGCTGTTAATGGGCTTATTGGAGCTGCATTTGGATCAGCTGGAGAAAGATGTATGGCTACATCTGTTGCTTTACCTGTTGGAAAAATTCAAAAACCTTTTATGGAATTACTTATGAAAAAAGCTAATTCAATCAAAGTTGGTAGCTCTCTGGATCCAAACAGTGAAATGGGACCTCTAATTACAAAGGAGCATAAAGCTAAAGTTCTTAAATTCATAGAAAGTGGCGTTTCAGAAGGAGCAAAACTTGAAATGGACGGTAGAGATATATCACTTCAAGGTTTTGAGAATGGTAACTTTGTTGGACCAACAATTTTTAATAACGTAACTAAAGATATGACCATATATAAGGAAGAAATATTTGGACCAGTCTTGTCTGTAGTCAACGTCAATTCCTATAAAGATGCTATTGATCATGTAAATGGGCATGAGTATGGTAATGGAACATCTGTATATACTTCAAACGGAAATATTGCTCGAGATTTTATGAAAAATGTTGAGATTGGAATGGTGGGCATTAATATCCCAATACCAGTACCAATGGCATTTTACAGCTTTGGTGGATGGAAAGGTTCAATTTTCGGCGGAAGTGGAATGCACGGTGAGGAAGGTATAAATTTTTACACTAGAAGAAAAACAATAACTTCAAAATGGGCTGATTCAGTTACTGATACCTCTCTGATTATGCCTACTATGAAATAATTAATTAAATACTAATCAAAATTACCAGAAGATACTTCTTTTCCACCAGTTTTTAATGAATAAAAATTAATTAAAAAATCATTGTCTTTTATCAAACCTTTAATGCTCATTTTAAGAACGCGGCCACTTTTTACTTTTATATCAATAATTTCTGAAAAACTACCGTCGTTATTATAATATTGTTTTCTAGGGACTACTGAAACAACATCAGGTTCATCAAGAAAATTATGATTTATTAATTTCATAACACTACCATTCATCTCGTATTCTACAAAAAATTTATTCATTAAAGAACACACATCAGAATTACCCTTACAAGATGTGATATTAAATTCTTTAACAGAAGTATCGCTAGATGATTTTTCCGTCATTACAGATTCAGTATTAGGTATTTTGCTTATTAGTGCAGTAAGCAGATCATCCTTGGAAATAACACCATTAGTGAAAAGATTAAATAACTTATCAAATTGATCAGAATTAAATTCTTCATTTATTTTTTTAAGAGAATTATACAAGGCATCTTCGCCTAATATCTGTTGATCATAAAGTTCAATTAAATCATCAAAATCATTAGATTTTGAAGTAGCAGTAAAAAAGAATAAGAAAAGAATTAAAATTAGATATTTTTTTAACATGAATATTTTTTATTAATTTACCTTAAAATAATAAAAACTAATATGCAATAAATATAGCTTTTTTTTATTTAAAATATAATCGTCATGTTTATTATTTTCAAATTAAAAGAAATAAAATATGCAGATACAATTAAGCAGTTTTAATACAATTGTAATATACACCAGATAGATTATATTGAGTCAAATAGCTTATATTACTTTTAATATTAAAGAAAACTGCGTTTTTTATATCACTATAACCACTAGTTTCTAACTCAACGTTCAAGTCGCTATCAAAACTTAAAATTTCAAAATGTTTATGTAACTTTTGACCATCCCAAATAAAATTGTATAATTTATTTTCAAAGTAACTTATTTCAATTTTTTTTAGGCGCACTATCTTTTATATCTGAATTATTAGTGTTTTGATCAACATTGATATCACAGTAAAATTTAATTTTTAAAGAATTACTAAATGCAAAATTATTATCAAACAAAAAACCAACTCCAAAACCTAGACATATAGCAATTAAAAATTAAATTTTTTTATTCATTGTAGAAATAGATTTTTACCATGTGAATGAGTTTTACTTATTATAAATTACTCAACAGTACCAGAGCAAAGTTCATTTCCATCAATTTTAAAAGAATAGAAGTTTATTAAAAAACTATCATCTATTAATCCTTTTAAACTTAATTTAAACAAGTTGCCAGATACACCTTTTATATCAATAATTTGTGAAAAGCTTCCGTCATTACCGTAATATTGTTTCTGAGGAGTTACCTTATCTATACCGGGATCATCAAAAAAATTATGACTCACAAATTCAAGCTTATTATTTTTCTTTTCATATTCAAAAGAAAATTGTTCCATAATTAAACAAGCCTCTTCATGACCTTCACATGTTACAATGTTAAAATTTTTTTTTAATAAATTTTCAGATTTTAAATTACCTGAAAATAAAATAAGAAAAATAAAAAAAATTATAAATTGCTTAAACAATGTTACCACGTCCCTTCATTATTCATTGAACTCCAAGGTTCTTTTATTTCTAAAGGATCTCCTTTTTGGAGAAGTTCTAATGATATTCCATCTGGAGATTTAATAAAAGCCATGTATCCATCTCTTGGAGGTCTATTAATAGTTACTCCGTTATCCATAAGGAATTGGCATTTTTCATAAATATTATTGACACTAAAAGCCAAGTGTCCAAAATTCCTACCACCCTTATATTCTTCTGCATCCCAATTATAAGTAAGTTCTAATAAAGGTTTTTTGTTTTTTTCAGCTAAATTTTTGTCATCAGGCGCACATAAAAAAACTAAAGTAAAACGGCCACTTTTAACTTCTTTTCTTGAAAATTCAATTAAACCAAGTTTATCACAATAGAAATCTAAAGACTCTTCAATATTTTTAACTCTGACCATAGTATGTAAATATTCCATAATTTATAATACCAATTTAGAAACTCATGTCGATAATTCTTGCAACTGTATATATATTAAAATTGCTTATTGATCCCCAAGACAACTCTTTTTTTAAGAGTTCTCTCTCTATAAAAGATGTAACTAACACTTAAAACTACTAACAGACCGCCTATGTAGACTCTTAAAGAGACAACCTCATTGAACAAGAAATAACCAATAAAATAAGACCAAAATAGTGATGAAAATTCAAATGGAGCTAGAAGTGATGCATCAGCTAGTTGATAGGATTTCGTTAAGAATACTTGAGCAATAAAACCAAAAATTCCAGTTAATGCTAATAGAATTAAATCACTAGTATTTGGAATAACCCAAGATGAATTAAAAAAAGCCAAGCTCATAATTGAGCAAAATAATGTAAATATAAATATTGATAGAAAATTATTATTTGTAATTAATATTTTTTTTAAACAAATTACAGCAAAAGAAAGAAATAAACTGGCAATAAGTGGAAGAAGTGAATAATTAGAAAAAATGCTTGTTGATGGATTAAGGATAATAACAACACCAATAAAACCAAACATAATGGCAATAATGCGCTTCTTTCCAATTACTTCATGTAAAAAAAATACAGATAATATAGATATGAAGAAAACAGAAGAAAAACTCAATGTTTGCATTTCAACTAAATGAACATGTCTAAGGGATAAAAAGAATAGAGTCATTGCGCAAATTCCAAAAGCAGCTCTCATTAAATGCAAATGATACTGATTAATTTCTGATAATTTTAAATTGTACTTCCACAACATGAATAAAACTGGAAATAATGCAAAAAAATTTCTAAAGAAGACTACTTCAAATAAAGGTATACGGTCAGCTAAAAGCTTAATACAAGTTCCCATCAATACAAAAAAAAGTACAGATAAAGATTTAAATAAAAATGCTGACATAGTTTATAAATTGAATATATTCCGATATAGATGAATTTACTAATAGTTAATGGTTATGATAAGAGTGGTTGGAGTAAGCTGGAAAAAAATGGACTTCAACATATTTGTGATTTTTATAGAGATCAACTATTAGCTATTAATAAAAAAATTAAAGTAAGTTACATTCATCCCTCAATCGATATTAAGAAAGTTTACAGCAATGAATTTTTAAAGTCATTTGATGGCATTGTATGGACTGGGTCAAGTCTAAATATCTATGACAATACAAAAGAGATTAAAAATCAAATCTCGTTAATGAAAGAATTATCTCGTCTAAAATTAAATATGTTTGGTAGTTGTTGGGGAATGCAACTATATACGGTAGCAAATAATGGGAATGTAAAAAAAAATCCTAAAGGAAGAGAAATTGGAATTGCTTTTAATATTGCATTAAATAAGCAAGGTATAAGTCACCCTATGTATAAAAACAAACCCAAAATATTTGATGCATTTGCATCGCATGTCGATCACATAACAACTAAACCAAGCTATTCTAAGTTGTTGGCAGATAACAATTATTCTATTCAAGCTCTAGCAACCAAATTTTTTTGGGGAACACAGTATCATCCTGAATTTAATTTTAAATATACTGGTCAGATACTTAAAGCTAGAAAAAAAATATTAATTAATGAAAAGTGTTTTTCCAAAAATCAATTAGATAATATTATTTCCGCTTATGAAAAACCAAATGAAATGAGTTTTAGCCATTCTTTACTTAATCATAAAATAAGAAATCAAGAATTGTCTAACTGGCTAAAATTTATTAAATAGTATTATATCTTAATCTTAGATATTATCTTTTTTAAACCTTTAATATCTTCACATACAGAAAGATAATCAAAAATATCCTTATGTGCATAATTTGATAGAGGTAATTTTAAATATTGTTTTATTAAAGGACTCCAATAGTTTTTATAATTATAAATAATCATCTTCTTATTTTTTATAATATTTAACTGGTTTGCAGAAATAACTAAAGATATTTCCTCTATAGTACCGCCCCCACCAGGTAACGCTATAAAAATATCAGAAATTGATAGAAACTTTTTTTTTCTTTCTTCCATTGTTTTAGTAATTACAATTTTATTAAGTTTCTTATGAATTTTTTCTCTTTTATTAAGAAAAGTTGGGATGATGCCAGTCACATGTCCGTTTAACTCTAAAGCAGTATTAGCGACAACTCCCATAATGCCATTTTGACCGCCGCCATAAACTATACCAAAATTATTTTTAACTAAATGGCTGGTGACCTCTTGAGCTAATTTTGTGTGAGACTTATTAGGCCCATACATAGATCCACAAAAAATAGCTACTTTTGCTTTAATCATTTTGAAGGTTAATAATTTTGAAGATTTTTATATTCATTTACTAATAGAATTATATATTACATTAGATGAAAAAAGATAAAAGTATCAAACTAAATGCGATAAGAAAAAAAATTGACTCTATTGATGATCAAATTATTAAATTAGTAGCTAAAAGATTTAATGAAATTCATAAAGTTGCCGATTTAAAAGATGACCCTAATCAAGTTGTAGATCATGAAAGAATAAAAAAAATACTTAAAAATATCCAAGTGAAAGCTAAAAAGGAGAAACTTGACACTGAATTTGCAGTAAGATTATGGCAACTCTTTATTCAAGAGGCTATTCGTATGGAATATCTTAAAATTAAAAGTTAATTAGTATGTGAGTGTAAATACTCGCAACATATCCTAAAGCTATCACTGGAGTCCATTTAAGATGTCCAAAAAAAGTGTATTGACCTCTTGCTTGACCCATAAGCGCAACACCCGCAGCAGATCCAATTGAAAGCATACTTCCACCTACTCCAGCAGTTAGAGTCACTAATAGCCATTGAGAGTCAGGCATAGGAGGATTCATCGTTAACACTGCAAACATGACTGGAATGTTATCAATGATAGCTGATAAAACACCCACAATGATATTAGCCCAAGTAGCACCAAGTTCTACATACATAAAGTTGTTAATCATAGATAAATAACCAATAAAACCTAATCCACCGACACTTAATATGATTCCAAAGAAGAATAACAATGTATCCCATTCTGCCTTAGAGACTTTTCTTAAAATATCAAACTTTTCCGATGCATCTAACTCACTATTTCCGTGAGTCATCTTGAGATAGTAAGCAAACAAAGATAGATATCCAAAACCAACCATCATTCCCATCATAGGGGGTAAAGTCAAGAAGTTATGAAAACTAACAGCTGTAGCAATGGTAAGAATAAATAACACCATGATTGTTATGGCGCCCCTTCTCATGACAACTTTTTCACCTGAAGATTTTGGTTTTTCATTTGGAACAAAGAAATACATAATAACAGCGGGTATTACGTAATTAACAACTGATGGTATGAAAATTGCAAAGAAATCAAAGAAACTAAGTATACCTTTTTGCCAAACCATTAAAGTTGTAATATCTCCAAAAGGTGAGAATGCCCCACCAGCATTAGCGGCAACGACAATATTAACACATCCAATAGAAATAAATTTACTATTATCTTTTCCGACAGCTAAAAGAACGGCACATAAAACTAATGCTGTAGTTAGATTGTCTGCAATGGGAGATAAGAAAAAAGCAATTACACCAGTAATTACAAATAATTGCCTATATGTAAAACCTTTACTGGTTAGCCAGGACCTCAACGCGTTAAAAACATCCCTATTATCCAATGAATTAATATAGGTCATCGCTACAAGTAAAAATAAAAATAATTCAGCGTATTCTAAAACGCCATGTCTAAGAGCCGCTTCAACTGCATGAGACATTTCTTTATCCCCAATAAAATGGAATGCGATTAAAGCCCAAATTATACCTGCTGATAGGATAACCGGTTTAGATTTTCTTAAGTGTGTGACTTCTTCAGCCATTACGAATGCATAAGCGATGACAAAAACAATTACGCTTATAATTCCTACGCTGCTTGATGTTAAATTAACCGCTATGTCTGCTGAAGCTGCCATATTAACTAAATAAATCTCCTTCAGTAAGAACCGCTGTGTTCATGTCTTTAACATAAAGCTTACCTTGTTCTTTAGATTTAAATCTTGATACAATTAAAAAACCACCTTTAACAGCGATTTTAACATCTTCTGCATTAATCTCCATTATTTGGCCAGGAAAGTGCTCAGCACTCTGCTCTGACGAAAACTTTGTATCTAAAAAAACAAATTCTTCATCCATAAATTCAGCCCAAGCACCGGGCTGAGGATTACAGCCTCTAATTAAGTTATAAACTTCTACACCTGGTTTTTTCCAATCAATTCTTGCATCCGCTTTTTTACACCAAGATTCATAGGTTGATTTTGTATCGTCTTGCGCGATCTTTGGAGCATTACCAGCATCAAGTAAGTTAGCTGCCTCAACACAGGCATCAACTCCAAGTGGAAAAATTTTATTAAAATAAACATCTCCTAAAGTTTCATCTTCCCCAATTTCAACTTCCTTTTGAAGTAAAATTTCACCTTCATCCAAACCATCATTTGGATAAAAAATTGTGAGACCAGTTTTTTTAGAGCCCATAATAATAGGCCAGTTAATGGAACTAGGACCTCTGTGGAGTGGAAGTAAAGATGGATGAAAACAGATTGAACCATGTTTTGGAATGTCTCTTGCCTCTTCCGGCACAAAAATAATCACATAAGCCATTACACATAAATCAGCATTATGACTTTTAATTTGCTCAAGAACTTCTTTATCTTTAAAGTTTGATGGTTGAAAAACCGGCAAATTTTCCGATACAGCATATTCTTTTACTGGATCTAACGGCTTACCTTCTTTGTCTGGTGCGCAATATACCGCAACTATTTCATGATCAGTTTCTTTATGGAATTTTTCTAAAGTACTTTTTCCAAAGGCCTGCTGACCCATTAAAATAATTTTCATAATACTCCTTATTCTATGTTTGATTAATTAAATTGCACCTGAATCTCGAAGCGACTTAATGTCATCTTCGCTAATGTTGCAGTACTCTTTTAAAATCTCGTCTGTATGTTCCCCTAATAGTGGAGATCTTTTAACATCTGCTGGGGAATCTGAGAGTTTAATAGGATTTCCAACTGTTAAGTATTTTCCTCTTCCAGGATGATCAACCTCAACAACCGTTCCAGTATTACGTAAACTTGGTTCTTCAGCTATTTCTTTCATAGAAAGAATCGGGCCAACAGGTATGTCTAGAGGATTACAAATATCCATCACTTCCAATTTTGTTTTTGTCATGGTCCAAGATTCAATAGTACTAAATATTTCATTTAAGTGAGGTAATCTAGCTTCAGGGCTTTTAAATTTTTCATCTTCAATCCATTCAGGTTTACCTATGACTGTACATACTTTTTCCCAAACAGCTGCTTGTGTAATAAAGTAAGTATATGCATTAGGATCTGTTTCCCAACCCTTACATTTCAAAATACGACCCGGTTGGCCTCCACCTGAATCATTACCAGCTCTAGGTGTAGCTTCACCAAATGGAATACCTTCACCATGTTGGGAGTATTCTTTTAAAGGACCATGATCGAGTCTCTGCTGATCACGAAGTTTAACTCTACATAAATTTAAAACGGAATCTTGCATAGCGGTTTCAACTCTTTGACCTTTTCCACTATGAGTTCTATGAAATAAAGCGGTGACTATGCCAAGTGCTAAATGAAGACCTGTACCACTATCACCAATTTGTGCTCCAGTAACTAGAGGTACATCACCTAACATACCTGTAGTAGAAGCGGATCCACCAGCACACTGAGCGACGTTTTCATAAACTTTACAGTCTTCATACGCGCCCGGTCCAAATCCTTTAACAGAAGCATAAATCATTTTGGGATTGATTTCCTGAATTCTTTCCCAACTAAATCCCATTCTGTCTAAAGCGCCTGGTGCAAAATTTTCAACCATCACATCACATTCTTCAATAAGTTTTGTGAAGATCTTTGCCCCTTCTTCATTTTTAGGATTTAAGGTAATACTTCTTTTATTTGAGTTTAACATAGTGAAATATAAACTATCTTCACCAGGTATATCTCTTAATTGCCCTCTTGTGGCATCACCAACTCCAGGACGTTCAACTTTAATTACATCAGCACCGAACCATGCTAATAATTGAGTACAAGTAGGACCAGACTGGACATGAGTCATGTCTAAAATCTTTACACCGGCTAATGCTTTTGCTTCCATTTATAAATTCCTTTTTAATATTGTAACAAATTTGTTTACTTATACATAGTTTGGTTTTTAGTACCAGGTGCAAATTCTTCTTTGTCAACCCAAATATTAACTATAGCGGGTGTACCTGCTTTAACAGCTTCTCTCGCTCTTAGGAGAGCTGGCTGAATATCTTTAGCTTCTCTGACACTTTCACCATGACCACCAAATACTTTTGCAAATTCATCAAAAGGAACATCACCAAGAATATTACCAACATTACCTTTTTCCTCGCCGTATTTCATAATCTGACCAAATCTAATTTGATTTTGTGCAGAGTTATTACCTACGACCACTAAGACAGGTAATTTATGTCTTACAAACGCCTCAAAATCCATACCTGTCATGGAGAAGGCACCATCACCACAATAAAGCAAAACTTCACTTTCGGGTGAAGATTGCTTAGCAGCTATAGCATAAGGAACACCAACACCTAGAGTTCCAAGAGGTCCTGGATCCATCCATCCTCCTGGCCTTTTTGGCTGAACTGCTTGCGCACTAATTGTTACAACGTCACCGCCATCTCCAATATAGATTGTATCTTCATTTAAAAATTGATTTAACTCCCATGCTACCCTGTAAGGACTAATTGGTGATTTGTCTGTTGTGAAAGTTGGCATTAATTTTTCTAATGCACTTTCTTCACCAGACCTTAGTTCTTTAAACCAGTCATCTCTATTGGTTTTACTACCAGCATCAGCAATAGCAGAAAGAGTTCTACCTATGTGACCCACAAGACCTATAGTTATATCTCTATTTTTTCCAACAGTTCTATAATCCATATCAATTTGGATTACATTAGCATTAGGATTTAATCTTTTCCCATAACCCATTCTAAAGTCAAAAGGTGTACCTACAATGATAATACAATCTGATTTAGTAAAGGCATTTCTTCTCGTACGATGAAAATGATGAGGGTCTCCAGGAGGCAGAGTACCTCTAGCCGCACCATTTAAATATGCAGGAATATTCATTTTTCTAACAAAATCAACCGCCTCTTCACTTGACTGACAAGTCCAAACTTGTTGTCCTAATAAAATACAAGGTCTCTCTGCTTTTGAAATCATATCAGCAGCTTTTTGAATATCTACTGGATCCGCTAGAGTTTTAGGAGAAGCACTATATTTTCCAGCTTGAGGTAAGGTTGCTTTATTTAACGGAACAGAAGTGTCTAAAACATCTCTTGGAATTTCAAGAAAAGATGGACCATAAGATCCATTTCTAGTTTCTCTAAATGCCATGGAGACCATGTCAGCACATCGCTCAGTTGACATAACTGTGGCTGCAAATTTTGTAATTGGCTGCATCATATCTACGTGAGGTAAATCTTGAAGAGAGCCCATCTTATGTTGAGTAAGAGAACTTTGCCCTCCAATGAGTAACATTGGGATTTCAGCTCTAAATGCATTTGCTACACCTGTGATTGCATGTGTTGTACCAGGACCAGCAGTAACAACAGCACAACCAGGTTTTCCTGTCATACGAGCATATCCGTCTGCAGCATGAGCGGCCACTTCTTCGTGACGCACATCTATAATTTTAATTCCTTCATTTAGACAACCATTGTAAATATCAATAATATGGCCGCCACATAGCGTATAAATAACATCAATTCCTTCAGCTTTTAAAGCTTTTGCAACTAGCTCTCCGCCGGTTATCATTTGTTCATTAGATCCTGTAGACATTGTATTTTGCTCCTCTTTTTCTAAAATTCTTGGTATATTGTATACCAGTAAATAAATATAAGTAAATAAGTTTAAAGATTATTTTTTTAAATTATCTTCAATTCTATCCACAAGGGCCAAGGCGTGGTTTCTAAGTACTTTTTCAGCTTTTGTGGCATTTTTTGATAAAAGAGAGGTAATAATTTCTTCATGTTCATCAATTGATTTCAGAGCTCTATTGGAATTAAAAATAAACTTTTTTCTTAAGAACTGAAGATGAACCAATTGCGATTCCAAAACGTGACTCATTAAATTAACCTTTGTTAGTTTCATTATATGCTGATGAAAAGAGATATTATCGCGAGAATAATTTTCAAGATCAGAAAGTACATTATCTTTGGAGTATTGACAAAATTTTCGTAATCCTTTGATTTCTAAATCAGAAGAATTTTTTATAATAAGATGAGCTGCATAACCTTCCAGTCCTGCCCAAACGGTAACAATTTCAATTAATTCTTTTTTAGATTTTCTATTTACAAAAACACCTCTTCTTGGAATTGTTTTGACAATCCCTTCCTGTTCCAATCTTGCCACAGCTTCTCTAATAGGAGTTCTGCTAACTCCTAATTTTGTTGAAAGCTGTCTTTCATCCAAATGAAAATCAGCTTCTTTCAAATAAATATTAAGAGAAATGATGTATTTTTTTAAACTATCATAAACTTTTGTTTTTAAATTAATTGGGCCAATTTTTTGGATCATTAATTAAACAATTAAGTCTTTTTTGGAAACAATTTATTCTTCATTACACTTATTAATGGTAAAAATAAGAATACAAGAGCAATGTACATAATAGTTGCCGCAATTGGTTTAATTGAAAAATCAAAAAAGATATTAAAGCTACCATCAGAAATAATCAATGATTGTCTCATAGCTTTTTCTGCCAAAGGACCTAATACAATTGAAAGAACGGCTGGTGCTACAGGGTAATCTAATTTCCTTAAAACATAGCCCACAACGCCGAAAAGCAACATTAACCAAACATCATGGATACTTTGAGTTGGTGCATAACCACCTGTTACACATAAAACAAAAATTACTGGCGCTAAAATTGCAAAAGGAATTCTTAAGACCATAATGAAAGCAGGAATTAAAGCTACATTTAAAATAAGAGTAAAAAAGTTTGCAATATATAAGCTTCCAATTAATCCCCAGACAAACTCTGGTTGTTGAGTAAATAATAGTGGTCCAGGAGTTAATCCCCATAGAATCATTCCACCGAGAAGGATGGCGGTTGTAGGTGATCCGGGGATACCTAATGTAAGCATAGGAAGCATACTTCCTGTACTTGCAGAGTTATTAGCACATTCAGGCGCTACAACACCTGCAGGTACACCAGTGCCAAAATCTTTTGAATTTTTAGATAACTGTTTTGTAATTCCGTAAGACATTAAAGCAGCAGGAGTAGCTCCTGCAGCTGGAAGTATGCCAACAAAAAATCCTAAAAAAGACCCAATGGTCATTGCCATTACGGTATCTTTCAAGTTTCTAAATCCTTGAATAATATCCTTAAAAGTGAATTTTATTGAAGATATCTGAACCGCACCCTTCGTGCTCTCTAGAGTCCATAACATTTCTCCGATACCGTATATACCTATTGCTAGCACTAAGAAGTTTACTCCGTGTAAAAAGCCGGGTATGCCAAAAAATATTAATCTAGGTTGGCCTGAAATAAGATCTAAACCTATTGTGGAAAGAACTAATCCAATTAAAATAGAAAAACATGTTTTAGGAATATCATCTCCACCTAAACCTACAAACGTTGCAAAGGCCATGACCATCAAAGCAAATGTTTCAGGGGCATTAAATGCAAGAGCAACTTTTGCTAAAGGAGGTGCAAAAAGAGTAAATAGTATAACAGAAACTGTTCCGCCAACAAATGAACCAACTGCAGCAGCTGTTAACCCTGTGATTGCATCACCTTTTTGAGCTAATGGCCTACCATCAAAAACAGTAGCAACAGCCGTGGACGCTCCGGGAATCCCCAACATAATTGAACTAATGGCACCGCCATACATCGCTCCATAGTAAACGGCAGCTAAGAAAATAATGGCAGCAGTAGGTGGAACAATAAAAGTAATAGGTATAAGAATGGCTACACCATTTACTGAACCTAGACCTGGCATAGCACCAACAAATAATCCAATTAGACATCCAAAAATAAGTAAGCCTAAGTTAAGAGGAACGAGTGCTGTTCCTATTCCGTTCATAAGAAGTAAAAAAGTTTCCATTTAGTTAAATTTTATATGCCTTTCATGTTGTTAGTACATTAAATCGTAAATTGGATAAAAGAGTGGTTCTGAAATTCCTTGAGGTAAAGTAATTTTTAAAAGCCATTCAAAGAAACAAAAAGTAATAACAGGTGTTGCTAATGAAAAAATCGTAATAAACAAATTACTCTTTTCACTAAAATATTTTAAATAAAAGAAAAGGAAGAAAATTAAAGATATGTAAATTCCAACATACGCTGTCCCTAATATTAAACCTACAAGTGATAAAACTGTTACATAAACATATTTGTTTGCTTCAGGATCAATGAAGGGTTTTTCATCTGTTGATTGGGGTGATCTTTTAGTGAACCATTTAAATATTGTAATGATTGTACAAATAAGCATACCAACAGAGAGCCAAAAAGGCATAAAACCTGCACCCATGTTATCCTCAACAGTCCAATCGATTCTATTTTGGGCACTCTTAACCATCAGAGCGATGGAACATAAGGCAAGAATGATTGCTACAATTATTTCAGCATTTCTTGTGGTTAATTTCATTTAGTTCCTCTTTTCAAAATAACTTGGTATGTTGTATATCTATAAGATTAAATCCTGTAAATATTTTTTTGTTTTTCAGTAATGCGGCCGAAAAAATTAAATTAAATTTTACCGGCCACATTAAATAATTATATTAGTTAAACGCTGCTACGATTTCAGAGTGCTTGTCATATTCAACAGCAAAAAAGTCTGAAAGTCCGTATCCTTCAATCCAACTTAACAATTTACCATCATCAATATTGAATTTTTGGAATTCGTTATTCATATAAACATCATGAAGTACGCCTGTGTAATATTTTTGTGCTTCAGCACCAATATCTGCAGGAGCAACAAAAGCTCTCATCATGTAATACTCAAGATCAGGATAACCTAACTCATATGAAGAAGGAACTTCAGGAAAAGCAGGGTTTCTCTTAGGAGTCATCATTACTAATGCCTTTGAGTCACCTGACTGATAGAAACCCATTTGCTCAGAAGGGTTATTTAGTGTGAAATCACTTTCACCACCAATTAGACCTTTAGCAACTGCACCACCACCTGAGTAAGGAACATATTTAGCGTCAAAACCAAACATACCTCTCATCATACCAAGTAGTAATTCATCTTCAGACATCTTACCTGTTCCGCCCATAACAAGATCACCTTGTTTTGCACGAGCAAGAAACTCGTCTAAAGTATTAATACCAGAAGTTTTGGCTCCATCTTTTTTAATCCAAACCATGAAAGTATCAGTTAGAAGTCTAGCAAGTGGAGTGTAGTCTTCTATTATGTCTATACCTAGTTCAGTTTGGTTTTGAGGAGTAGTAAAGAAACTGTTAAGTGTAATCATGATAGTATGTTGATCTCCACTCTTTCCTTTAACATATGTTAAAGCTTCTCCACCAGAACCACCCGGCTTGTTAATTGGAATTAAAGGCTTTGATGTAAAGTCATTTTTTTCAGCAATACCTTGTACTAGTCTTGCAATCTCATCTGCACCACCACCTTGGCCAGCCATAATGATAAGTTCAATAGGCTTTTTAGGTTTAAAATCTTTAGCTGAAACTGTACCTACAGCAACCAAAGAAAAAGACACAAAAAGAATTGCTACTTTTTTTAGTAAGTTCATAAGTAAATCCTCCTTATAAGTTATTCCTTATTTATAAGATTAATGTTAGTATATGTTATTCAATAAAGCAAATAGATCGTTCCATAATATGAAATTCTTGAAGATTTCTTGGTATATTGTATACAAGTACTTATGAAATATGTGGATAACAAAAATAATCAACTTTTTATCAAAGAAAAAGCTATTGAAAATCCAAAAGAAAATGAATTGCAAATTGAAGTTTATTCATCGGGAGTCAATAGAGCCGATCTTCTTCAAAAAAAAGGACATTACCCACCTCCAGCAGGAGAGAGTGAAATAATTGGATTAGAGGTTTCAGGTAAAATTTCAAAATTGGGATCTTTAGTAAATAATTTTAAAATTGGAGATTCTGTGTGTGCTATATTAGGTGGCGGAGGTTACGCTGAATTTGTGAATGTAGATTTTAAGCAAGTAATGCCTGTACCAGGGAATATAAATATTCATGATGCAGCCTCTCTTCCAGAAACCATACTTACTGTTTATGAAAATATATTTAATATTTCTGAATTTCAAAAAGGTGAATCTATATTAATTCATGGTGGTAGTAGCGGAATTGGCACTACAGCTATTTCTATTTTAAAAAATTTTACAGATAAAATTTACGTCACAGCTGGCAGTAAAGAAAAATGTGATGCCTGTCTTATTTTAGGAGCCACTAAGGCTATTAACTATAATGAAGAAGATTTCGAAGAGATTCTTATTAAAGAAGATATAAAAATTGATGTTATTCTTGATATGGTTGGAGGAAATTATTTTAAGAAAAATTTAAAAATATTAAACTTTAAAGGTAGGTTGACTTACATAGCTGCCATCGGTGGAATTAAAGGTGAAGTTAATATTCTACACATAATGAATAAGCAATTAAGAGTATCAGGATCTACTTTAAGATCTAGATCTCCAGAATTAAAAGGTGAAATAGTTCAACAAGTATTAAAAGAAATATGGCCACTAATAGAAGAAGAGAAAATAGGTATCAATATTTTTAAAAAGTTTCCAATGAAAGAAGTCAATACAGCTCATGAGCTAATGGAGAGTTCCAAACATATAGGAAAAATATTACTAACAATTAAAGGAGAAAAGTAATGAATCTACATGAATATCAAGCGAAACAATTATTAAAAAGTTTTGATGTAAGAGTTCTAGGTGGAAGTCCTGTACTGCAAAGTTCAGATATCGAAACTTCAGTTGAGTCTATATCAACCCCGGTAATGGTTGTGAAATCACAAATTCATGCCGGTGGCAGAGGAGCTGGTAAATTTAAAGACAGCGGTGACGACAAAGGAGGCGTGAGAGTTTCCATGTCCAAAGAAGAGGCAAAAGAAAATGCCACTAAGATGTTAGGTAAAACTCTTGTTACTAAACAAACTGGCCCAATAGGAAAAGTTGTAAATAGACTCTATATTGAAGAAGGCTGTGATATAAAAAAAGAATATTATATCAGTATTCTTGTTGATCGTTCCTCATCCTCAATATCTATAATTGCCTCAACAGAAGGTGGTATGGAAATTGAAGAAGTTGCGGAACAACAACCTGAAAAAATTATTACAGTAAATGTAAAGGGTGAAAAAGAAATACCTCAATCAGCATTCGATAGTTTAATAAAAGGATTAGAAATTACTCAAGATCAATCTAATGACTTCACTCAACAAATACAAAATATCTATAGTGCTTTTTTAGGAATGGATGCTTCTATGGTAGAAGTTAATCCTTTTGTCTTGACTGGTGATAATAATTTCCTTGCACTCGATGCTAAAATCTCAATTGATGATAACGCTTTATATAAACATAAAGATATTGCAGCAATGAGAGACGAAACTGAAGAGGATCCTGCAGAAATTGAAGCTTCAAAGCATGAACTAAATTACATCAAACTTGATGGTAGTATTGGTTGTATGGTAAATGGGGCTGGGCTCGCTATGGGAACTATGGATATTATTCAATTGCACGGTTCCAGTCCTGCAAACTTTTTGGATGTTGGTGGCGGAGCTACAAAAGAAAGAGTGGCAAAAGCTTTTTCAATTATTCTTCAAGATACAAATGTCAAAGCAATATTGGTAAATATTTTCGGTGGAATAATGAAATGTGATATTATTGCTGAGGGCATTGTTGCTGCAGCAAAAGAATTATCTATTAAGGTTCCTCTTATAGTTAGACTAGAGGGTACAAATGTTGATTTAGGTAAGGATATTTTAAGTAAATCTGATTTAGCTATTATTTCAGCTGACAATTTAGAAGACGCGGCTCAAAAAGCTATTGCGTCATTACAATAAGAGGAGGATCAATGTCTGTATTAATAAATAAAGAAACAAGAGTTATTTGCCAAGGGTTCACAGGAGCTCAAGGAACTTTTCATTCAGAACAAGCGATAGCATATGGAACTAAAATGGTTGGCGGTGTGACACCAAAAAAGGGAGGTCAACTACATTTAGATCTTCCGGTTTTTAATTCTGTTAAAGAAGCTAAAGAAGAAACACAAGCCAATGCTTCTGTTATTTATGTGCCACCCCCATTTGCGGCAGGTGCAATCATAGAAGCCATTGAGTCAGAAATTGAATTAATAGTTTGCATAACAGAAGGTGTGCCCGTTTTAGATATGCTTCAAGTTAAAAATAAATTATCTAATTCCAAGTCAAGATTGATAGGACCTAATTGTCCCGGAATAATAACACCTGGTGAATGCAAGATAGGAATTATGCCTGGACATATTCATCAAAAAGGCAAAATTGGTGTTGTTAGTAGGTCTGGAACTCTAACATATGAGGCTGTCGCTCAAACTACAGCTGTTGGTTTAGGTCAAACAACTTGTATTGGGATTGGCGGTGACCCCATTAACGGAACTAATTTTATAGACTGCTTAGACTTATTTTTAAAAGACCCTGAAACTGAAGGTATAATTATGATTGGTGAAATTGGAGGAACGGCTGAAGAGGAAGCTGCAGAATTTATTAAAAATTCACCTATCAAAAAACCTGTAGCATCTTTCATTGCAGGAGCAAGTGCTCCAGCTGGAAAAAGAATGGGTCACGCAGGGGCGATTATCTCAGGTGGAAAAGGAACCGCTGAATCAAAATTCAATGCTCTTGAAGAGGCTGGAGTGCATATCTCTAAATCTCCATCAAAGCTTGGAGAAATTATTAAGTCTGCTCTAGATTAATATAATTTAGCTTCTCTAGCTCTTAATTTTGTAAGGGCTAGAACTGTGTCAATTGTTGGGGTATCAATCGAAGTAATTCTTCCTAATTCTTGAACGGATCCAATCAAAGCATCTATTTCCATGGGACGATCTCTCTCTAAATCCTGTAGCATTGATGTTTTATGTTCTCCCACAGCTTTAGCTGCTTCTATTCTTCTTTCAACATCAAAAGGCTTATCGATACCAAGTTTAGTCGCAATTGCATGTGCTTCATTCATCATATTTTTTATAATGTTTCTTACATCAGCATCACTACATATTTTGACCAAAGTCGATGTTGTTAAAGCGCTAATAGGATTTAAGGATAGGTTTCCAAAAAGCTTTAACCATATGTCACCCTTAATGTTAGGTCTAATAGGCGCTTTAAAACCAGCCTCCTCTAAAACTTTAGATAAATTTTTGATCCTATCTGTTTCTTCACCGTTAATTTCTCCTAATTGGAATTTATCACCCTCTAGATGCTGAATAACTCCTGGTTTGATAACTTCTGAAGCAGGGTTAACAATACATCCTATTATTTTCTCAGGACCAATATCATTCCATTGAGCATTATTAGGATCAACAGATAATATTTTTTTATCTTTGTATTCGCTATTGGAGTGATTATAGAAATACCACCAAGGAATACCATTCACTCCCCAAACAAAAGATGTATCATCTTTCATCAATACTTTAAAAGCATCAAGACAACCAGGAACAGAATGGGCTTTAAGAGTAACAAATATATAATCTTGTTTTCCAGCCTTCTCTGCCGTATCAACGCACCGAGGATAAACCACAAGTTCTTTACCATCTTTTCTTAGTCTTAAACCATCTTCCTTTATCGCATTATAATGAGGACCTCTAGCTATTAAAGTTACGTCAGCTCCTAATTCAGTTAATTTGGCTCCCAGATATCCTCCAATGGCACCAGCACCATAAATACAAATTTTCATGATTAAACTTTCAAATGTTTGATAGCAGCTGCAACGCCACTACCTAGTTCAAATTTAATTCCTACGTCGTACATGGCAAGTTCAGCTGTAGATATAGCCCCAAGTATCATAGTGCTATTTAAATCTCCTAAGTGGCCAATTCTAAATAATTTTCCTGCAACTTTACTAAGCCCTCCACCAAAAGAAGTATTATATTTATTATAAGCAGTCTTAACAACGTCCATAGAGTCAATACCCTCTGGAACCATAATTGCTGTTACAGTATCAGAGTAGAGAGAAGGATCTTGAGCGCAAAGTTTTAATCCCCAAGCTTCAGTTGCTTTTCTCACAGCAGTCGCTAGATGAGTGTGTCTTGCATAAATATTTTCTAATCCTTCTTCATTCATCATATTTAAAGCTTCTCTGAGTCCTCTTAATAAAGGCATTGGGTTTGTATAAGGCCAGTAACCTGTATTATTTATAGCGAGCATATCATGTAAATCGTAGTAAGCTCTTCTCATAGTTGTTGATTTTGCAATCTCTAGTGCTTTTTGACTAATGCATGAAATTGCAAGTCCTGCAGGCAACATAAATCCTTTTTGCGAACCAGATATTGCTGCGTCTACTCCCCATTTGTCCATTTGGAAATCAATAGATCCAATAGAGCTAACACCATCTACAAAAAGAAGTGCCGGATGATTAAGACTGTCTAATAATTCTCTAGTAGTTGCAACATTATTTGTAACACCTGTAGATGTTTCATTATGAGTTACTAAAACTGCTTTTATAGAATGACTAGTATCTGCTTTAAGAATTTTTTCAAAATCATCATGAGGTGTTCCTAATCCCCAATCTACGTCAACTACTTCAACTTCAACTTTTAATTTTTTACACATTTCAATCCAAAGATGTGAAAATTGTCCAAAACGACCTGATAAAACCTTATCACCCTCATTTAATAAATTTGTTAATGCCGCTTCCCATCCACTACTACCAGTTCCAGCGAAAATAAAAGGTTGAGCATCTGTTGTTCCAAAAACTTTTTTAAGATCAGTAATTAAAGGGTGCCAAAATTTATCCATACCTGGAGCTCTGTGATCTTCATTTGAAATATCCATTGCCTGACGAACTCTATCTGGCATATTTGTTGGTCCTGGGACGAAAAGTGAAATCTTACCTGGCATTGCTTTATTTACTCCTTAATATTTTTTTATCTATTTATAAGATCAAAAACATACATTATTTCAATAGGTGAAACAAAGAATAATCCATGATCATATGATAAATTTTAATTATTATGAGTTTTTGGCATCTCCTACGGGAATCGAACCCGTGTCTTCACCGTGAAAGGGTGATGTCCTAACCGCTAGACGAAGGAGACAACTACACGGAAATAAAATAGCTAGATTTAATTAAAAATCAATCAATGAATATCTTCAATATGAACTATTACTTGAGCGCTATAAGTATCCCTTTTGACTTTGTAGTAACAGTCAAAATCATTTTTTAAGGTAATATAAGACTTAAATGACTCAACATTTGAGTCAAACATCATACCAATTACTGAATTACCAAGTTGATCAGATAATTTACATTTTATGTGTTTATCTTTGAAAACATTTACAATTTCTATTTTAACATTTTCAGACTTAAATATTGGCTCTGGATTATTCTGTCCAAAGGGGCTCAATAAATTTAAATCATTTAGAAGATTGTTGTTAATTAAAGTTAAGTCTAAAAGTAGTTCATAAAAATTTTCTTGTATAGTTGTAGAACCTGTAAATTTATCTAATAGGAATAATTTAAATGGTTCCCAGGATTTTTTTTCTAGAGTAAAACCACAAGCTTTTGTATGACCGCCACCTTTAATAATAATTCCTTTGTCTGCAGCTTCCATCATTAAAGTTCCTATATTTAAACCACCCAGTGACCTACCCGACCCAACAATAAAATTTTCTGAGTCTGTCATTACAAATGATGGTCTTTTATTTGACCTCATTAATCTACCAGCAATAATTCCTAAAACGCCAATGTGCCAAGAGGGATCATAAAAAAAATTAATTAAATTTTGATTATCTTCAACAATGTTATTAATTGTATTAATGATTGAAGTTTGAATTTTTTGTCTTTCTTGATTTTTTCCATTAATTACTGAAGAATATTGTGCAGCTATATGAATATTAGGAGATGATAGTAAATTAAAACTTAAGTAAGATTCACCCATTCTTCCTCCAGCATTAATTCTTGGACCTAAAACATATCCAAGATGATATTCTGAAATATCTTGCTTTATCTTTGCCTCGTTAATTAAGGTTGTCAGGCCTTTATTTTTTGTTTCAGAATTTAAAACTTTTAACCCCTGCTTAACAAAAGATCTGTTAATAGCATTTAAAGGAACTAAATCACAAATTGTAGCTAAAGCTACAAGATCTAAATACTGAAGAACATCGTTGTTGGTGAGAATTTCTTTTTTAGTTAAATAGAAGACAATAAGAAAAACAAGTGAAGTGGTACACAGATCATTTAACACAGATTGATCTCTTGCATATTTAGGATTAATTAGAACTATTCCCTCTTCGATATCTCTGCATTCATGATGATCGATAATTAATAATTGCGCATTTCTATCTTTAATTAGTTTTTGTTCATCTATGTTATTACTTCCACAGTCAAGAAAGATAATATGTAAATTATTTTCTAGCAATTTTTTTACAGCTAGAGGATTAGGTCCATAACCTTCTGAAAGTCGATTAGGTATATATAATTCTACCTCAACACCATAATGAGTTAAAACATTTTTTAGTATCGCTGCTGAACATGCACCATCGACATCATAATCAGAAAAAATACCTACTTTTTTAGTTTCTTTAATTTGCTCAAAGAAAATTTTTGATTTATCTATATTGGATAATTTTTCAATTTTGCTAAGTGATAAATTATCTTTTAGTTTCGATGATAAGAAAGATTTAATAGAGTCAACTTTTCTTGATAATAAAAGCTCTGCTAAAGTTATGGAGACACTATTTTTTTGAGCTATATCAAATACATCTGAGTTATTATTTTGTGATGCTTGCTTCCAGGTAGTTTCGAGAAAGCTATGTTTAGTAATCAAGCTTTTTTATATTAAAATTATGATTACCTACAATATGACGAACAGTTCCTGTTTTAGATCTCATAACTATTGAATGTGTTTCACCCGTAAATTTATTTGTCTTAACGCCAGGTAACATTGTTCCATCAGTTACGCCAGTTGCAGAAAACATAACGTCACCTTGTGCTAATTCTTTTAAAGAATAAATTTTATTTAAATCTGTTATATTTACTTTTGCAGCTCTTGCTTTTTCATCATCATTTCTAAATAGTAGCTTACCCTCCATAAAACCACCAATACACTGTAACGCTGCAGCAGCTAGAACCCCCTCAGGGGCTCCACCTATCCCGTAATACATATCAATAATATTATTAGGCAATGCTGACGAAATCACCGCACTTACGTCTCCATCATCAATCATTTTTATTCTAGAGCCTAAACTTCTAATCTCCTCGATTGCATTTTGATGTCTCTCTCTATCCAAAACAAAAATAATCATATCCTCTATATTTATATTTTTATATTTAGCTAAATCCTTAATATTTGATTTTAAATCTTGCTGAATTGAAATTATATTTTCATTATTTTTAATATTTGAAGAAATTTTTTCCATGTAAACATCAGGAGCATTAAGAAATCCTCCATCTTGAGCTAAAGCAATAACTGCCATTGCATTTTCGCCCCCTTTTGCAGTAATAGTTGTCCCCTCTAAGGGGTCAAGCGCAATATCTACTTTTGGACCGCCCTGTCCAACTTTTTCACCAATATAG
>JAQWMI010000040.1 GCA_029246865.1 Alphaproteobacteria bacterium | reverse complement strand
TAAAAAGTTAAAGACATGCAAGTCACAATAAAGATTGCAGTATAAATATAAGCAACGGGAGTAATAAAAAATGATTTTAACTCTCTTTTTAAAATTGAATTAATATCTTTTATCATTTTGGAGACTTTCTCAAAACTTTATTTAAGTTTTTACTTTTTATTTTTTTTGATTTAGTTGGAGAACTCTTGGTCTTTTTTTTACTAGGTACGATAAGTTCACGAAATACTTCGTCTAAGTTTTTACCTTTTCTTTTTTTTAATTCAGCAGGAGAACCTTCAAATATTTTTTTACCATTATTAATTACTAAGCATTTATTACATACTTCAGGAACCTCATCTAAAATATGAGTTGAAATAATTATAGCTTTTTTCTTAGAGAGATTTTTTATTAACTTTCTTACTTCGAATTTCTGAAGAGGATCTAATCCATCAGTCGGTTCATCTAGAATTAAAATTTTAGGATCATGGATTAGTGCCTGGGCTAAACCAACTCTTCTTTTATAACCTTTGGATAGCGTTTCAATAGGAACATTTTTAATCTCTTGGAGTTGTAAGTCTGTTAAAACATTATTAACGTTCTCTTCAATATTTTCCAAACCTCTGACTTCTGCAACATACTTTAAGTATAGGTAAGCAGAAAAATCTTGATAGAGAGGGACTCCTTCAGGAAGATAACCAATAAGGCTTTTAGATCCAATTGAGTCATCCGCTATATTTATTTTGTTGATGTGTACGCTGCCACTATCTGGTTTTAAAAATTGAGTGATCACTCTCATAGATGTGGTTTTACCAGCTCCATTAGGACCTAAGAATCCCATAACATCACCGATCTTAACTTCAAAAGATAACTTATCGATTGCTTTAAAATCTCCAAAAGACTTTGATATATTTTTAACTTCAAGCATTAGTCACATATATTTAGTTATTTTATTAGCAATATTCAATAAAGAAAAATGAAGCTAGCTCTGGAGGAAGTTAAGGAATAGGAATATTTAGAACTAGCTTCTTAGTAAGATGACTTAAATGTATAAAAAATTACTTTTAATTGAACTGCTTAAAGCTATTGACAGTTGTGCATTTTAAGCATAGCTACGAGTTATGGCTTAAATAAGTGCTTAATTTCTTCAAAAAGTTTTGTGGAACAAATTGAGCCACATAAATAAAGTTTTTTTGGGATATTATAAAATCTTGGATCGGCCCAATACAAAAGCTCTTTGATCTCTTTATGACAAATATGACATTTTTCATTACTCATTTATAAAATATAGTTAGCCCATTTTAAAAAAAATCACTGGAATTAAAAGACAAATTCCACAATTCGACTCTCTTCAATTGGTTCTGGATCAAAGAAATCAAGTGTTTTAGCAAGTCTATTATCTAAATATAAAATTTCATCTACAAATTTAGTCATAAGTTTGTTTGGACTAGCGTGAGGCGCTAATTCTTTAAGTTTCTCAATATGTAATTCTAAATTATCAGGATCATATTTGCATATAACGCCGAGCGAGGTTGCTGTAGACCTACTAATTCCCATATGACAGTGAATAATGATAGGTTTAGATTGATCCCAATCATTAGTAAAATCTAAAAGCTTTTGAACATCATCTTTTGTTGGGAGTCTAAAACCTTCTCTAGGTTCGGATATATCATCAATTAACATTTTTAAATGACGACTTGGATCTAATCCATTTGGTGTTTCGGGGGAAAAATTTTTATTTATTATAGTCAGCATCATGTCAGGCTTGTATTGCTCAACTGCTTTTTCTATATCAGCTAGCCCACATATAATTATTTTTCTTGTCATTTAATTTTTAAGTAATTATTTTTTTAATTCAAAAAAAATGTAACATACAAAAATATTATGGTAAACAAATTAGAAAATTTAAAACAATACTCTTCAATTGTTGCTGATACTGGAGATATAGACAGTATTAAAAAATTCTCTCCTGAAGATTGTACTACTAATCCTTCACTCATTTTCAAAGCTGTTGAGTCGAATAAATATCAACCGTTAGTAGAAGAAGTTATTAAATTGTCAAATAGCAGAAATTTTAATTCTCCTTTAAATAGAGTAGATTTTATTGTTGATCAACTAGCCATAACATTTGGTATTCAATTGGCCAATATAGTTCCAGGATATGTGTCTACGGAGGTAAATGCCGACCTATCATTTGATACAAAAGCAACAATTGCAAAAGCTCATGAAATTATTAATAATTACGAGCAGTCTGGAATTAAAAAAAATAGAATACTTATTAAAATTGCTGGAACTTGGGAAGGAATTCAAGCCATAAAACAATTAGAGTCAGAGGGAATTAGTTGTAATTGCACATTAATTTTTTCTTTAACACAAGCTGTTGCTTGCGCAGAAGCTGGTGCTTTTTTAATTTCACCATTTGTTGGTAGAATTTTGGATTGGTTTAAGTCCAATACAAATGTAACATATAATCAATTCAATGACCCTGGTGTTGAAAGTGTAAAAAAAATATACCACTATTTTAAAAAATATAATTTAAACACTGTTGTGATGGCTGCGTCCTTTAGAAATACTTCGCAAATAATCGAATTAGCTGGATGTGATAAGTTAACTATTAGTCCCGCACTGCTAGAAGAATTATCAAACTCGCATGAAGAAGTAATTCAAAAATTAAAGTCAGAAGACTCATTATCACTAGAAATTGAAAGAATAAAAATTAACGAGAGTGCATTTAGATGGCATTTAAATGAAAATCAAATGGCTTCTTTTAAGTTAGCAGAAGGAATAAGGCTTTTTAATAAAGACCTGTCCAAATTAAGAGACCTTATTTTAAATCAAATATAATTTATTATTGCCTTATTGCTTAGTTAATAGTAAAAAATTATATGCATTTTTATAATAATAATACTGTTTCTGATAGATTATTTGGAAGCAGCCTTCTTGCTAAACTATCATTCACGCTTCTAGGGGTATTTCTTCTAACAGCTTCGGCAAAAGTTTCTATCCCTTTCTTCCCAGTGCCTATGACGCTTCAAACATTTGTAATATATTTTTTGGCCGCCTCATCTGGTATGCTAGGCTTTTCCTCTGCGCTTTTATATGTGTCACTAGGATTATTGGGACTACCTATATTTGCTACTGGAGGAGGAATTGGATATATTGCTTCACCTACTTTTGGATTTTTATATGGAATGGTTTTAGCTTCATTTTTCATAGCGTTTATGGCAAAGAGTTACTTCAAAGATAATATTCTTAAAATTTTTATAACTATTTTAATTGGTGCTGTGATTATTTTTGGTTGTGGAATATTGCACTTATCTGCATTTACCGGTTTGTCAAAAGCAATCTCTCTGGGTCTGATGCCATTTGTTTATAGTGAAATTCTTAAAATTGCTCTAGCTGTTTTTATAACTTACGCATTGTTAAAAAAGACTAAACAAATTAATTAAACTTTAGGCACAAACTTTAATACTATTCCATTATTGCAATATCTTAGTCCCGTTGGTTGTGGTCCATCTTTAAATACATGTCCGTGATGTCCACCACATTTAGCACAATGATATTCTTTTCTTGGAATAATAATTTTAAAATCAGTTTTAAAGCCTAGAGAACCTGGGACATAATCAAAAAAAGATGGCCAACCAGTTCCGCTGTCAAATTTCATTTTTGAAGTAAAAAGTTTTGAGTCACAACCTACACAAAGATAATCACCCTCTCTTTTTTCGTTATTTAAAACACTTGAGTTCGGTCTCTCTGTTCCTTCTTTTCGAAGGACGTCATACTCTTCTGGTCTTAATTTTTCCTTCCAGTCTTTATCAGTCATTGCAAATACCTTTCCACTATAAAAGCTACCACTCATTAATATAACAACTTTTGTTATAAATTCCCTTCTTTTCAAATTTGAATAATCCATCACAATTAGTACATCGTATAGTTAGTGTGTTATTTTTAAAGTATATAGTTATTCTTTCTCTATTTTTAAGTCAAACTGCGTTTGGTGCAGGAAGCTATGACTTAGATGATAGTTCTAACTATGAGGCTGATTATAAGTTAGGACTTGAGCTTATAAAAAAAGAAAAATATGAACCTGCAATAAGTAAGTTCAAAAAATTAATAGATAAAAAATCAGACAATTATACCCAAGCTGATATTTATAATTATCTTGGTTACACACATAGAAAGCTTAAGAAATTTGATGACGCTGAAACCTATTATTTAAAAGCTTTAAAGCTTGATAGTGATCACGTTGGAGCTTTAGAGTATATAGGAGAATTGTATTTAGAGACTTATAGAATAGAAGAAGCTAAAAACTCCCTACAAAAACTGAAATCAGTTGCAGGTGAAAGTAGCGAAGAATATATTGAGCTATCAAAGCTTATAAGTAATTACACTCAATAAATCACTTTTTAAAAAAAATATTAACTCTTCACTGAATAACAGACTTATATAGAGAATTTAGTAAAGGATATTTTTATAAGAATAGCTGATAAGAACTAGCAAAACTTTATTTAAAACATGGAATTATTAGCAGAATTATTTCTTTTTAGCTCTTCTTTTGGCTCTTCTTTTGCGTGAACCTATTTTTCTGCGGCCACGGTGTTTTTTTGGATAACCCATAGCGACGGACTATAGAGATTTTGTGAGAGAAAATAAACATTTTTTTTTTATTATTATTTGTATAGTTTGATCAAAATGAAGAAATTTTTTTTAATTCTTATAGCAGGTTCAATTTTAGCAGTAGGTAACGGTTTTAGAATGTCACTTGGCATATATGTCCCCGATCTTCTAGCTTCTACTGTTTTTGGAGCATCGGCAATAGGATTAACATACGGTATCTTTAATTTAATGTGGGGTAGTATGTCCCCTATAGCGGGAGCTTTTGCGGAACAAAAAGGATACGTAAAAACGTTTCTTATAGGTTTCGTTGGTGTTTCTTTAAGTTTTTACGTTACCTCACTTGCAGTAACGCCAATCCATTTTTTGTTAGGTTTGGGTCTTATCGGCGGAATCTCTGCAGGTGTAATTTCAGTACCTGTTGTCATTGGAGGAGTGTCAAAGTATTTTGATGATGATAAATCAAGAAGTACTGTTACTGGGATATTAATGTCAATTGCAGCATCTGGCATGTTTATATTTACGCCTATTAACCAATATTTAGTCTCTGCTTTTGGGTGGAGTCTTTCTTTTCAAATAGTAGCGTTTTTTTATTTATTATTTATTCCCATGGCTTTTATTTTTTTGCTAAAAAAACCGGAGCCTAAAGTAAAAAAAGAACTAACAGAAAGAAAAATTTTAGATGTTGTTACATTTGCATTTAAAGATAAAAGTTACCGATATTTAATACTTGGCTTCTTTGTTTGTGGTTTGCACGTAGCATTAATTTCAAATTATTTACCAGTTTTTGCTCAACTAAAAGGCTTAGAAACAACTATTGCAGCCACTGGCTTAACATTAGTAGGATTATTTAACATGATAGGTACATTAATATCTGGAAGAGTCTCAGGTTTTGTTAAAAAAAAATATGTTTTATCTTTTATCTATTTTACAAGAGCAATCGTCATCGCTTTGTTGTTAATTCTACCGACTAGTAATTTTATTATAATTGCTTTTAGTTGTGTCATAGGACTCTTGTGGCTCTCAACCGTCCCACCAACTTCTGGCATTGTTGCTAATCTTTTTGGAACAAGATATTTATCGACTTTATTTGGAGTTGTTATGGTCTCTCATCAATGCGGAGCTTTTGTGGGATCTTTTGTAGGGGGTTTGGTGATAGATATTTACGGATCATTAGATCTAGCTTGGATTCTTGCAATTATAATTTCTTTATTTTCGGCCTTTATCCACTTCCCAATAATTGAAAAGAAAGAGTCTGAAGAAGTATTTGCATAACTAATCTTTGAATAAAAATAGAATAAATGTGGTGGGTGGAATAATCGTTGATGAAAATAAAATTCTAGTAGCGCAGAGATCTATTCAAAAAGAGCATCCTCTCAAATGGGAATTTCCTGGAGGAAAAATAAATGAAAATGAAAACCCAATTGAGGCTTTGAAAAGAGAAATGAAAGAAGAGTTATCTGTTGATGTTAAAAAATCTAAATTCTTATTAGATTATGAATATGAATACCAAGACATAAAAAAAATACATTTATATTTTTATAAAATTGATGAATATACTGGAAAAGTCAGGAATATCGAACACAATCAACTTTTATGGACTCACTGTAATGATCTTGAAAAACTTGATTTTTTAGATGGCGATAGAATGATTATTGATCGCATACAAAATTCGAATATATTAGGGTTATGATCACTCAAGTATCTTTAGGGATAAAAGTAATAAATTTTTAAATATGCAATTTTTTCAAACAAACATACACCCTCATCACAAAGATCGTTTAACTTTTCTGGGTTACTGGGTTATGTCATTAATATTTTGGTCCTTTTTAATGAATATAAGTTTAATAATCGTAATAGTTTTTTCAATTATTGGACACTACTTACTCTCAAAACCTCTAGCTGCAACATTGTATATATTTAAAAATTTTCTTAAGAAGAATTACTTTAATAATTTAGATATTTTTGAAGCTTATTATGCTGGTTTTGAGTTAGGAAGAATTGTAAGAATAGTTACGAAATTTACTTTTTTTCTAATAATTTTATTTATAGCTAGAATTGCTATGCAAGGTTATTTGTCATTTATTATTTAAATTTTTTATAAGAAACTATAACTCTTCCAATGATTGTAATTGCGCAAAGTATTGAAAATAAAATAGCTAAAAAATTATAATATTGAGGAATAAATAAACACAAAAACATAAAAATAATAGTTTCAAACCCTTCAATTAAGCCAGAAGCGTAATAAATACTTTTATTAATTACTTCTTCTTTATCATCTTCTAAAAGAGGTTTATAATTTTTTAGAATAGCTGCATATGCTAAAAAAGTAGTGCTGGTACCTATATAAAAAAATAAAAGTAAACAAGACATAAGAAGATTGGAGCTATCTTTTAAGCCAAAAGAGAGAACAAAAGCTGCATAAATAATAAAATCAAAAACTATATCAATATACCCTCCAAAGCGACTGGGGACTGTTAGTCTAGCCATAGTTCCATCAAGGCCGTCCAGAAACCTATTCATTATCAGCGCTAAGAAAGCATAAATATAAAATTCAAATAAAATAAAAATACACATTAATAATCCTATAAAAAATCCAATAAAACTCACCTGATTGGGGGTCATGAATTTAACAAAAATTTTAGCTACAATTTTTAAAAACGGCTGAGTGTATGGTTGTATGGTTTTATCAAACATTTTAATTTATAATTAATTTAACTTTTGTATAATTTAGCTATATCCATAATATAATCATGTCACAAGAAATCTCAATTCTTTTAGCCTTTCTCGCCGGCTCTTTAAGTTTCTTATCTCCGTGCGTACTACCAATAGTTCCAGGTTTTATTTCTTATATAGCAGGCAAATCATTCAATGAGTTAAAGAGTGTTGATAAATTAAAAAATTATTATCTCTTAAGACAGGTTAGTTTTTTTATTCTAGGTTTTTCTATAATATTCATATTGCTAGGCATATCTATTGATTATATTTCAGGGTTTCTTTTTGAATATAAGAAGCAATTATCTATATTTTCAGGCACTCTAATAATTTTATTTGGACTATACTCCATAGGTATCCTCAACTTAAACTTTTTAAATAGAGAATTAAAATTTGATTTAGCATTTCAAAAATTCAATTTGTTTAGCCCTTTTTTTATTGGAATAGCTTTTGCTTTTGGTTGGAGTCCATGTATCGGTCCTATACTAGGATCAGTTTTATCAATTGCATACCAGGATAATGTAAATGGTGCTCTTTTATTATCTTTTTATTCATTAGGATTAGGCCTACCATTTTTATTGGTTGGTTTCTTTATTGGAAAAATATCTAATTATTTATTCAAACTAAATAAAATGATTATTTTTTTTAAATTTTTTACTGGTATTTTGATAATTCTAACAGGTATATTTATACTGAATGGTTCTATTCAGTCCTTTGGATTCAAATTAAATAAAGTTATCCCAAGTTTTGAGTTACTATTATTGTGATTATAAATTATGAAAATTGAAATATATACAAAATCTACTTGCCCTTACTGCTACAGGGCTAAAGATTTGTTAGCAAAAAAAAAATTAAAATTTACTGAATACGATCTTTTAGATAATCCTGAATTAAGAACAGAAATGATTGAAAGAGCAAATGGTCTATCAACAGTACCTCAAATTTTCGTTAATGATAAATACTTATCTGATTGCGATGGGCTTTATACTTTGGAGCAAAATGGAACATTAGATTCAATTATTGAAAAAAATACATGAGTTTAAAAAGTTTCTTTTTAATCTTATTTGTAATTTTATTAATCGTGTCCTTTATTTTTTTTTTTAATATGAAAGAAAATTTAAATCTCAATATAGTTTTAAATTATTACGATCAAGTGAATAACTATATAGAAAGCAATTTCGTCAAATCTGTATTGATTTTTATAGTGTCATATGCAATTTTAGTTATATTAAATTTTCCACTTGTAAGCTTACTCTCACTTAGTGGTGGTTTGTTCTTTGGAACCGTAGTGGGCGGTTTAATTGTTACTATTGGAGCCACTTTAGGATCATTAATATTTTTTGTATTTGCTAAATATTTTTTTTACGATTTTTTTAAAACAAAAATATTGCACTATTTATCAAAATTTGAAAATTTTTTTAAAAAGAATGAATTTAGTTTCTTGTTTATTTTAAGATTATTTCCCGGAATACCTTTTGTAATTCAAACTCTAATTGCATCTAGTTTAGGTGCCAACAATATGAAGTTTTTGCTTGCAACTTTTTTAGGTATTATGCCTATAACTTTTATTATAACAAATATTGGCAGCAATATTCATCAGATTTTAGCAAGTGGTGAGGAGTTTGGCTTTCATCTCATCTATCAACCTCAGTATATTATTCCAATAATTATGCTTCTTTCATTAAGTATTATTGGGGTTTTTTTTAAAAATAAACTTAACTAATAGATATTGAAAATTTTTCTTTCTTTTGAAAATAACCAATTAAAATAGGTTTGAAATCATAAATTTTTTCAAATTCTATCTCAAATTTTTGTTTTAAATCTTGATTTAATGATATCAATAATGGGCCTGAAGTTTGCGGGTCAAACAATATTTTTGATATATTATGAATTTCTTTATTATTATCATCAAGAATTTCAATTTCACTAATTGCATTATTCTTGTTATCTTCATATGCAGAACTTTTATATAACTTTAAATCTTCTAAACATCCATCAATAACAATCTCTCTATTTAATTTTAGGCTTGCAGATAAATTTGATGATTTACAAATATCAATTAAGTGCGACCCTAAACCAAAACCACTAATATCTGTTAGAGGTTTAGCATTATATTTTTTAGCTATTGCAAAAGCGCTTTTATTAGAAATTAGCATGTTGTTAATTATCTTTTCATAGACTCTTGCGGTTAAATTAATGGAGTTATGATTAAATGCAGCCATCAAGAAACCAATTCCTAAAGGCTTTGTTAAATAAATTAAATCTCCCTCAACAGCTTGATTTTTAAAGGTGTCTAATATTTTTATACCATTCATATTTATTGTAATGCCAGGTTCCTCTGATGTATATGTGTGCCCTGAAGCAAAAATACTTTTATCAATTTCTGACTCACTATTAATCCCCTGCATAAAATATTCTAAAAAGTATTTCTGAGCTTCATTCTCGTTATAAGGTAAACCTAGAGAAACAGAAAATGAGTTAACTTCACTGCCAGCAGATAAGATATCATTTTGTGAGTGGAGGTACGCTATTCTTCCAAAATTATATGGATTCATTTCAGCGAAATATTTAATATGATCAATTGATTGAGTGAATTTATTACTTGTTATGTGTATTGTTGCGGCATCAGATAATACTTCTGCATTTAGACTATTAGTGTTGTGTAAATAATCAGAAAGATCACCTTTTGATAATTTAGATCCGCAACCCTCACATCTCATTTTCAGATTAATTTGATTAATTATTTTATCTGACAGAGGTAATTTTATAATGTCTTTAAGATTGTTCATTGGATTTTCAAAACTAAATTTTTCCACAAATTTTCTGTCAATTAATTCTTTCAATTGCCAAATTAGTTTCCCGTGTATTGTAAATTGACCCCAATTCAATAAAGCATTTTTCCCCCCAGTGCCTATTAGGCAAAGCCAACTAGATTGCGGTTTGAAATGGATAGGATCTTTATTTAATAAAAACCTAAAAAGATTTTCCTTTAACTTTTCACCTTGACGCACCGCCATGACTCCTGATTTTGCTCTTATTTGATAATTTAAAGAAGCAATGTCACCTGTTGCAAATATATTTTTATGACTTTCTGACTGAAGAAAGGAATTAACATTAATAAAACCACTTTCATCTAAACTTAAACCTGAATTAATTATCCAAGGCAAACTCATAGCCCCTGTAGAGATAATACTAATACGTGTTGGAAATTTTTTTCCTTCTTCATCTTCAACATGGCTCTCTTTAATGTTTTTAATTCTTGAGTTTACAAAGTTAATATTTTTATAACTTAGCAATGCTATTAATTTTTTATAGGTCCTGCTGTTAATATTTTTTTCTATATTATTTTGGTCTGCAAAGAGATTTAATTTAATGGAATTCTGATATCGGGATTGAAGAGCTAAAGCAATTTCTATTCCGCCTATACCCCCTCCTATAATTGAACAAGAGATGACTTTTTCTTTTAGAATTAATTTTTCTATTGAATTAATCTTATTAACCAAATTACTAATTGGTTTAACTTTAATAATTTCAGCTTCTTTTGAAATTTCTAAGTCATTAATTTTTGACTGACATCCGATATTTAAAGATAGTAAATTATACTTAATAGGAGGATGGTTTTTTAAATAAATAATATTTTTTTTTTCATCTAACTTTATAACTTCATCATTTATGAAAACCGATCCAGCATTTTTACATAATTTCGCTAAATTAATAGAGGCATCTTCTAAAACGTAATAATTTTCAATGAGTCCAGGTGTCATTCCGGAGTAGAGTGAAGTATATCCGTTGTTAATTGTAATTATTTGTAAACCCTCATAGTTTTTCATCGTCAGTTTTTTCAAAACTTGGATATTTGCATGTCCTGCACCAACAAGAACTAATACTTTAAATTTTGGAGCTTTAATTTTTTTCAAGTGAATTTAATTAAAAGATCCATTGATAGGATCGATATAGTTCACCATAAGTATTTTTGTAGTGCTTTTAGATCTGTTTATTAAGGTGTGTTCTTGATTAGTTTCAAATCTAAATGTATCCCCAGATTTCAAAAATTCTTTTTGTTTTTTTAGTTGAATTTCAATTTCTCCACTTATGACAGTAATATTTTCATATGTATTGTTGCCATGTGATTTAGAGGGCAACTTACCTTTAGGTTTCATTGTTAATAGATACCATTGCAACCAACTAACTGTTTCTCCCGCACCTAAAATACTTAACTCACATAAACCGTCATTAGAATTTATTACAGGTGTTTCTTTAGAATTTTCGATTGAACTAGACTTTTCTTTATCTATATTCATAAAAAATCCTGATAACGTTTCATCTAAAGCTTCCGCTATTCTCATAACTGTGGATATAGTAGGATTTGATATATTTCTCTCAATTTGAGAGATTATGGATTTTGAAACGCCTGATTTTGAAGAGAGTTCATCAAGAGTCATTTTCTGTCTTTTTCTCAAATCTCCAAGTCTAGAACCAATATTTAACTGAATTTTTTTTGACATTTCGAGGTTACTCTGCAATATTTTTATAAAAAAACCAAGTAAATAAGCATTTTATACTACTTGATATACAAATAACTCTTATTCACACTTGAAAATATGAATAATAAGCCTATTTATATGTTGTATTAGCACTCACACAATGAGAGTGCCAAAACTATATTAATTAAATAGAGGAGTATTAAACATGAACTTAAAACCTTTACACGATCGTGTCCTAGTTGAAAGAGTAGGCGCTGAAGATCGAACAAAAGGCGGCATTATTATACCTGATACTGCACAAGAAAAGCCTATGGAAGGCAAAGTAATTGCAGCAGGAAATGGTGCAAGAAATGAAACAGGACAGCTAGTTCCACTTGATGTAAAAAAGGGTGACAGAATTCTTTTTGGAAAATGGTCAGGAACAGAAGTGAAGATTGATGGCAAAGAATTACTCATCATGAAAGAGTCCGATATTATGGGAATTATTGAAAAGTAATCAGGAGGTTATATATATATTATGTCAGCAAAATTAATTCAATTCGGTACAGAAGCTAGAGCCAAAATGCTTAAAGGTATTAACGTACTAGCAGATGCCGTAAAAGTGACTTTAGGCCCAAAGGGTAGAAATGTTGTTATTGATAAATCTTTTGGTTCTCCAAGAACTACAAAAGATGGTGTATCAGTTGCAAAAGAAATCGAGCTAGCCGATAAATTTGAAAACATGGGCGCTCAAATGATTAAAGAAGTAGCAAGTAAAACTAATGATCAAGCTGGAGATGGTACCACAACTTCAACTGTTCTTTGTCAGGCATTAGCCACAGAAGGATTTAAAGCAGTTGCAGCAGGTATGAACCCTATGGATCTAAAAAGAGGTATGGACGCTGCAGTAGATGCTGTTGTTTCTGAACTTCAGAAAAACTCAAAGCCTGTTAAAGGTGAAAAAGAAGTTGAGCAAGTTGGAACTATTGCATCAAATGGTGACGCAGAAGTTGGAAAAATGATTGCTCATGCTATGCAAAAAGTTGGAAAAGAAGGTGTAATCACTGTTGAGGAATCAAAAAGTAATGATACCGAACTTGATGTCGTTGAAGGTATGATGTTCGATCGCGGTTACTTAAGCCCTTACTTTGTAACGAATGGTGAAAAAATGAAAGTTGAACTGGAAGATTGCTTAATTCTCCTTCATGAAAAAAAACTTTCAAGTCTTCAGCCAATGCTTCCTTTATTAGAGTCTGTAGTTCAATCAACTAAACCTCTACTTATTATATCTGAAGATGTTGATGGTGAAGCTTTAGCTACACTTGTTGTAAATAAACTTCGTGGTGGTCTAAAAATAGCAGCTGTTAAAGCTCCAGGTTTTGGAGATAGAAGAAAAGCTATGCTGGAAGACATTTCCATTCTTACTGGAGGTCAAGTAATTAGTGAAGATTTAGGTATAAAGCTTGAAACCGTCACTATGGACATGCTTGGAAAAGCTAAGAGAGTTGTTATTGACAAAGAAAATACAACTATTGTTGGTGGAGCTGGTAAAAAGAAGGAAATTGAATCAAGATGTGATCAAATTAGAAAGCAAATTGATGAAACTTCTTCAGATTATGACCGTGAAAAACTTCAAGAGCGTCTAGCTAAACTAGCTGGGGGTGTTGCCGTTATCAAAGTAGGCGGAGCTTCAGAGGTGGAAGTTAAAGAAAAGAAAGACAGAGTAGAAGATGCTATGCATGCTACTCGCGCCGCTGTAGAAGAAGGAATTCTTCCTGGTGGCGGAACAGCTCTCTTATATGCAACTTCCGTTCTTTCAAAAGTTAAAGTTGAAAATGACGATCAGAGGTTCGGTGTTGATATTGTAAAAAAAGCTTTATCAGCTCCTTTGAAGCAAATTGCACAAAATGCTGGTCATGATGGCGCTGTGATTGCTGGTAAAATCTCAGAGAGTAAAGTTACTACTTTTGGTTTTGATGCTCAGAGTGGTAAATTTTGCGATCTAGTTAAAGCAGGTATTATTGATCCAACTAAAGTAGTTAGAACTGCATTAATAGATGCTGCTTCAGTAGCTGGATTACTTACAACTACAGAAGCTATGATTACAGATAAACCTGATGATGGAAAGTCTGGTGCTCCTGCTATGCCTGATATGGGCGGCATGGGCGGCATGGGCGGCATGCCAGGTATGATGTAAATAAAATAAAGATTAATTATTTGAATTAAGGGCCGCTTACGCGGCCTTTTTTTTTATGTTTATATAAATATAATAATCTCTATATTTTGGTATCTATAGAAAATTATGACACAAATAGTAAATAAAGCGATCATACTTGCTGGTGGTACGGGAACAAGACTCAAGCCTGTTACAAACATTATAAACAAGCACTTACTTCTTATTTATAATAAACCAATGATTTATTACCCTTTGTCTACGTGCATGCTTGGTGGGATAAAAAACTTTCTTATAATATCTAATCCCACTGATGTTAAGCAATTTAAGACTTTACTGGGTAATGGATCTAGATTAGGTATAAAAATAAGTTATGAAATTCAAAAAAAAGCTGCCGGAATACCAGAAGCTTTTATTATAGGTGAAAAATTTATAAAAAAAGATCCTATCTGTTTAATGTTAGGAGATAATATACTTTTTGGGTCAGGTTTACCTGATATTCTTTCTAAAAGTTTTAAAAACTTTCATAAATCAAAACTTTTTATTCAAACGTCTTCTAACCCGCAAGATTATGGTGTTGTGCATTTCAATAAAAAAAATATGAAACCAAAATATATAATTGAAAAACCAAAAAATCCAAAATCCAATTATGTAGCAATTGGTTTATACTTATACTCCAATGATGTTATACAGAAATCAAAAAAATTAACCAAATCTCTAAGAAATGAACTAGAGATAAGTGACTTAAATAACACATATCTAAAGGAAAAAAATTTAGAGTTAGAAGACATAGGTAGAGGTATTGCTTGGTTTGATGCTGGTGATGCTGATAGAATTATGGAGGCTTCAAACTTTATTAGCCTCATTGAAAAAAAACAAGGAAATCTGATTGGCTGTATTGAAGAAGTATCTTTAAAAATGGGTTTTATTTCAAAAAACAAATATATATCAAATATTTCATTTTTTAAAAATAGCACTTATGAAAAGATTTTAAAAAAAGTTATATTGTAAATAAATGATTATTACTCAAATTAATTTTAATAATACTCATTTAATTAAACCTAAAATATTCAACGATATTAGAGGACTTTTTTTTGAAAGTTTTAATTCTCAAAAATTAAATTCTATTTTCAAAACTAATATAGTCCAAACAAATCATTCTTTTTCAAAAAAAAATGTAATAAGAGGTATTCATTTTCAACATAAGAAACCACAACATCAATTTTTTTATGTTGCTTACGGTGCTTTTAAAGTAGTGCTTGTAGATTTTAGGACTAATTCTCAAACCTTTTTAAAAAAAAAATATCTTAATCTAAATCATCAAAATCCATTATTAATTCATACTCCCCCCGGAGTGGGAACTTCTTTTTTATCATTAAATAAAGAAAACATAATGGTTTATTTGGTCTCTAAACAGTACGATCCTAAAACAGAAATGGGGATTTTATGGAATGACCCTACATTAAACATTAAATGGAATTGTAAAAATCCATTAGTAAGTAAAAAAGATTTAAGTAATCTACTTGTAAAAGATATAGAATTTAATAATTTCAACTTTGTTAACTGATGTACCAAAACTGTAGAAATTGTAATGCTGACTTAATAGAAGTTGTTGATTTTGGTAAAATGCCAATTTCAAATGCCTTTATAAGTCAAAATCAATTTTCAGATGAATATTTTTATAATATGACAGCAATGGTTTGTCAAAAATGTTATTTATTTCAACTCTTAGAACAACCAAATCCCAATATTCTTTTTCATGATAATTATGCATTTTTTGCTGGATCTTCAAATTCAATGCAAAAACATTTCGATGAATTATCTGATGAATTAATTGATAAATTTGAATTAAAAAAAAATGACCTTGTTGTTGAAATAGGGTGTAACGATGGAGGCGTCATAAATTACCTAAAAAAGAAAAATCATTCTGCGCATTTGGGTGTGGACCCATCTAAAAATGTTTATGAGAAATCAAAAGAAAAGGGCATAAATATGATGAATAAATTTTTCAACATAAAGACTTCTAATGAAATAGTTAAAGAAAAATCTAAAGCTAAAATATTTATCTCTTTGAATACTCTTGCTCATATAGCTAATATAAATTCCGTATTTGAAGGTATTGAGTCATTACTCAATGAAGATGGCATATTTATATCAGAAGACCCTTATCTTTTTGATGTGCTTGAAAAAGTATCTTATGACCAAATATACGATGAGCATGTCTTTGTTTTTTCAGTAACCTCAATGAATAACTTATGTAATAAGCATGGTTTGAATCTTTACGACCTTAAATATTTAGATACTCATGGGGGGTCAATGAGATATTATGTATCGAAAAATAAAAACTTGCCTAAAACCAATAACTTTAATTATTTTTTTAATAAAGAAAAAAATATTCACTCTAATGGAATGGAAGTCTATAAAAACTTTAATTCAAATTGTATTAAATCAAAGACTAATCTAATTAATTTTTTAAATGAACAATCTGATAAAAAAATAATTGCTTCGTATGGTGCTACTTCTAAAAGTACAACTATTTTTAATTACTGCAATATTAATACAAATCAAATAAAGTATATTACAGATACTACTTCTACAAAAATTAATAAGTTTTCCCCCGGAACTCATATTCCCATATATGACTACGATTATTTTACTAATAATAAGCCAGATATTTGTTTTTTAGGTGCATGGAATCATTCAAAAGAAATTTTTAAAAAAGAAAAGAATAATTTTTCACTCAATGGCAAGTGGATCACTCACACACCAGAAGCAATGTTTATAAATGATTTTTAGTAGCTACCCTAAAAAATATTATTTAAAACATAAAAAAAATATTTTAAATAATATAAAAAAAACATTAGATAGTGGAAATTATATAAACTCAGAAAATGTAAAAAAATTTGAAGATGAATTTGCAAACTATTTGGGGGTTAAATATGTAATTGGTGTCGGTAATGCAACTGATGCTTTATATATTATACTTAAATCAATGGGTGTTGGTATTAATCATGAAGTAATACTTCCATCCCACACTGCTATTGCAACAGCTATCTCAGTCTCAAATACAGGTGCAAAACCTATTTTTATCGATATAGGTGATGATTATAATATAGATAGTAATCTTATCTCCTCTAAAATTAATAAAAAAACAAAGGCAATAATATGTGTTCATATTTATGGACAACCCTGTGATTTAAATAGACTCAAAGAAATTTCAAAAATGCATAAAATACCTTTAATTGAAGATTGCTCTCAATCAACTGGGTCAGAGTACAATAATAAAAAAACTGGCTCTTTTGGTCTAGCGTCTTGTCATAGTTTCTTTCCTACTAAAAATTTAGCGACTTTTGGCGACGGTGGCGCTATAAGTACAAATAGTAAATCATTGTTTTCAAAAATGATAAAATATAGGGAGTATGGATGGGGTAAAAATAGAAATGCAGAAGTTGTAGGAATTAACTCAAGATTAGATGAAATTCATGCATCTATATTAAGATACAATCTTAAAAACATAGATATTAATATCAAACATAGAATCAAAATAGCTGATTATTATCATCAAAATATTAAAAATAATAAAATTTTGCTCCCAAAAAAAATTATGAATAGAAAACATTCATATCATCTATTTGTGATCAAACTAAAAAACAGAAATAAGTTACTTGAAGTTTTAAAGAAAGAAGGTTTTTTCCTTGGTATCCATTACAAGCTACCGGCTCATAAGCAAAAAATTTATATTAAAAATAATCTAATTCTAAAAAATACAGAAAATATATCTAATAATTCAATATCCTTACCAATTTATCCTGGAATAGAATTAAATAATTTAAAAAAAATCGTAAAAATACTAAATAATTTTTAACTTTATCCGTTTCTGAATCTCATAAATTCATTGTAATCTCTTATATAACTCTCTTCTTCATAATTTTCGGAGCTATAGCAAACCAATATACTATTTTTTTCTATAAAGTTTGTTTCTCCCCAAATATGTCTTGGAACATAAACCAATAAATTACTATCAAAAAGATCTATTGATTTTTCATTAATACCATCTTTTAGTAGAAGATTTACTTTTCCAGAGACACAAGAAATTATTTGATCATTAGATTTATGTGCATGACTTCCTCTAGATTCTAAAATATTATTATTATTGATCGTAAAAATTCTTTTAATATTAAATAAAAGATTTAAATTTTCAAAAATAAATAAATCAGCTCCTCTTGACTCAATTTTTTGATTACTCTTTACTTGTATTTCCTTAATAGTATTTAGTTTTCTCATAATAATATAATATAAGTAGATACTTAATATGAAAGTTTTAATTTCAGGTGCTTTAGGACATATAGGTTCTTATTTGATAAGAGAGCTTCCTAAAACATATAATTTTAAAAAAATATATATAGTTGATAATTTTGAATCCTTAAGATTTCCCTCTTTATTTAATTTACCTAATTATAATTATAAATTTATTAACAAAGATCTATCTATTGAAGATTTTAAAGAAGATAAAGTTGATTTAGTTTTACATTTTGCAGCTAAAACTGATGCAGTTAATAGTTTTAACAATTTAAAAGAATTTAAAAAAAATAAGAGAATAACTTCTAGATTGATAAAGTATTGTAATTTAAATAATGCTAAGTTTGTATTTGCCTCTACTACAAGTGTATACGGCACGCAAAATAAAATTGTTGATGAAAACTGTAGTTTGAAAGATTTAAAACCTCAAAGTCCCTATGCTTCGGTAAAATTAGAAGAAGAGAAATTAATTAAAAAGATGATGAAAACTAACAATTATATAATCTTAAGACTTGGAACAATTTATGGTTATAGTATTGGGATGAGATTTCATACAGCAGTGAATAAATTTTGTTTTCAAGCTTCATCAAATATTCCTATAACTATTTGGAAAACAGCTCTTAATCAAAAAAGACCATACCTATCAATATATGATTTAAATAGATCAATAGGTTTTATTATGAAAAATAACTTATTTGATGGTGAGATTTACAATATACTAACTAACAATCATACTGTTAGCTATATTGTAAATATAATATCTAGTTTTAAGAAGATAAATAAAATTTTCGTTAATAGTCCTATAATGAATCAGTTGTCTTATGAAGTATCAAGTAAAAAATTTACTTCTAAGGGTTTTAAATTTAAAGGATCTCTAAAAAGAGAAGTAAAAAAAACAATGAAAATGTTAAATAAAATCTCATGATATTAATTTTTGGCGGTAGCGGATTCATAGGAACACATTTTACGAATTATCTTTTACAAAAAAAAATTAATCATAAAATAGTAATAAATAAAAAAAAGAATATAAAAAATTCCTATTTCATTGATAAATTTGATTATAAAAATATCAATAAAGCGATAGTTAAATATAAACCAAAAATAATTATCAATTTACATGGTCAAACTGATATCTACCAATCATTCATAGATCCATCATATGATTTATTACACAATGTCTCTGTCTCAATAAATATTTTACAATCTATAAAGAATAATAATTTTAAATCGGCATATATTTATATTGGTACTGCAACTCAAGTTGGTTTAACTAATATAAATAAACCTATAGATATGAATTATCAATCCAATCCCACGACAATTTTTGATTTAAACAAACAATACATTGAAAATTTTATCACTCTCTATAAAAAAGAATTTAATATCAAAGCAACAACTATAAGATTAGCAAATGTTATTGGAGTTGGAAAATCTAGATCCGGCAATAGAGGAATTATTAATAAAATAATAATTCAGGCTATAAAAACTAACAATATATATGTATATGGTAACGGTGCTTTTATCAGAGATTTCATTCATATTGATGATGTAGTTAAAAGTTTTTGGCTAATTTGCAAAAATATAAAAAAACTTAATAATACTTACTATTATGTATGTACTAACAAAGGTACTTCTTTTATTAATATAATGAAGATGATTAAAAAAGTTTTATTTGATGAATATAAAATAAATATTAATATTTTAAAAAAAGAATGGCCAAGTTCAATTAACTTAATAGAGAAGAGAAGTTTTGTGGGTAATAATAAATCTCTATTTAAAGTTTTAAATTGGAAACCTGATCCAATTGATATAAATTGCATATCAGAAATTATAAGAAAAATATCTAAATGAAAAAAATCTTAGTTACAGGAGCTGGTGGATATATTGGTTCTGTTTTAGTTCCATATTTACTAAAAAAAAAATATAAAGTTTTAGCAGTTGATAGATTTTTTTTTGGAAATTTCTTAAAGAAAAATAAAAACTTAAGCTGTCTGTATCAAGACATTAGAACAATAGATAAAAAATATTTTAACAATATCTATGCTGTAATTGATTTAGCGGCTATTTCTAATGATCCTTCAGGTGAAAATTTTTCTAAAGAAACATATGAAATTAATCATATAGCTAGGTTTAGAAATGCAAAATTAGCAAAAAAACAAGGTGTTGAAAAATATTTACTTCCTTCCACCTGTAGTAATTATGGAAAAGTAAAAGATAATAAAATTGCAAACGAAGAAAGTAAGTTAAACCCATTAACTCATTACGCTAAAGCAAACTCTATGGCTGAAAAAGATATAATAAAACTAGCTTCAAATAAATTCTGTGTAACAATTTTTAGACAATCAACATTATTTGGTTATTCTCCCAGATTAAGATTAGATTTAGCAATTAATGGAATGACATACGGTATATTTAAAAATAACGTACTACCAGTAATGAGAGATGGAACTCAGAAAAGACCGATGCTTCATATAAAAGATGCAGCTAGAGCCATGGAATATTTTTTAAAGACTGATAATAAAATTATTAATAAACAAATCTTTAATATAGGTGATAATACAGCAAATTATTCAATCATTGAATTGGTAAGAGAATTCAAATTAATATTTAAAAACAAATTTAAAATTAAATGGTATGGAACCCCAGATCAAAGGTCTTATTCAGTATCTTTTGATAAAATAAATAAAATAGGGTTTAAAACAAAATATAATGCTGAATACGGTATCTTAGAATTAATTAATAAATTTAATAAAAATAAAATTGAAAAAAAATCAATAAATATAACTCTAGAATGGTACAAAGAATTAGAAAATATGAATAACGTTATAAAAAATTGTTCGATTAACAATAAAATATTAAAATTATAAAATTATTGAAAAATAAATTAACAGTTATTCTTCCTCTAAAAGAAAGACCAGAATTTACAACAACATGGTTAGAAAATAATTATAATGAAAATTATGAATATATAATAGCTGATGGAAGCTATTCAGATAAAAATAAAGAAATATTTCTAAATTTTAAAAAAAAAAATATTAAATATATAAGATTTAAGCCTGATATAAACTATAGTGATTACTATAAGAAGATGTATGAATGTTCTTTATTATTAAAAACAGATTATGTTATACAGTCTGATAATGATGATTATTTAAACTATCAGGGCATAAGTAAAATAATCAATACTCTTATAAAAAAAAATAGAAATGTGGGCTCTGGATACATTAGTCATATAATTAAAAATAAAAATTTACTTAGGCATATTAATTTTACTAATGATATTGATTATTATGTTAAAAATCCAAAAGAAAAAATATTTGAAAATTTTTTTAATAATTATACACCACTATTTTACTCTGTTTGTTCATCAAAAATATTTAATAAAATATATTATAATATAGTTAAAAGTGATGTTCACTTTTTAAGTAATTTTGAATATCTTTTTTCTTTGTTAGCTATTAAATATGGTGATATTACCAAGGTAAATACTAATCACTATATAAGATTAATTAATACACAGGATAGTTCAAATTTAGACTACAAAAAAAATAAAATTATTAAAAAAGATTATGAAATTGATTTTTTAAAGATTAAAAAAAATCTTTTTACAAATAAAGTTAATTATCCAAAAGACTTCATTAATCAAATTTCTACTAAAACTTTCAATAGAGGATATAATTCAAAAAAAAAGACTTATTTATTTAACTTTATTACTCTATTTTTAAAAAAAATATTTCATCCATATCTAAAAATAAATACTCTTAGATCTTACTTGTATTTTTATTCAAAATTACTTTAATTAAATTATTTAATAACCTCTTTTTTTGTTAATGCTATGGTGCATTTTAATATTTTTGTGTACGTTAAATTTTAATGTATATTAAGCTCATATGATGATTAAAAAAAAATTACAAGTTGAAACAATAATTATTACTTCAAAAGCTAATTCTTTTTTGAATATTAACGAAATCTTAAAGTATAGGGATTTAATTTTTTTACTTGTTGCTAGAGATTTTAAAGTTTTCTATAAACAAACAATTTTGGGTCCATTCTGGTATATTTTGCAACCCCTTTTAAACTCAGCTGTATTTACTGTTATCTTTGGAAAAATTGCCTCAATGCCAACAGATGAAATACCACCGTTTATATTTTATATGTCTGGTACAATTTTATGGTCTTACTTTTCTTCTAGTATGATGTCTATAAGTCAGGTTTTTACTAGTAATAAAGATTTATTTAGTAAAGTGTATTTTCCAAGACTTGCAGTACCTATTGCTAATGTAATAATTAACTATTTACAATTTTTCATTCAATTTGTAATTCTTATTTTGTTTATTATTTATTTTTATTTCAATGGTTCGTCTTTTTCATTAGATATTAAATTGCTTCTTATACCATTATTATTAATACAATTATCAATGATAAGTATTGGATTCGGATGTTTATTTGCTTCTATTACATACAAATATAAAGATCTAGCATTGCTACTCGGTTTTGGTATGCAGCTATGGATGTTTGTATCACCAGTTATATATCCAATGAGTATGATTAGTGACAAGTACATATACTTTTATATCCTTAATCCTGTTAGTTCTGTAATAGAGAATTTTAGATATGTATTATTTTCTAATTCAGATTTTAATTTAGGATTGACTTTATTAAGTTTGTTTTTTTCTATAGTTATTTTTATTTTTGGATTATATATTTTTAATAAAGTTGAGAAATCTTTTATGGATACCATTTAATTAAATGACTAGTGTTATTGAAATTAAAAGTTTATCTAAGGAGTATCAACTTGGTATTATAGGTAGAGATACTTTTTATAGAGATTTCCAGTCACTTATTGCTAAAATTCTCAAAAAAGATGATCCAAATTCTCCTCTAAGTGGCATAATTTCAAATGGTAATTCTAATAAATTTCTTGCGTTAAATAAAATTAACCTTGATGTAAAAAAGGGGGATATAGTTGGTATTATTGGCAAAAATGGTGCCGGCAAATCAACATTACTTAAAATTCTTTCTAGGATAACTTCTCCTACAGAAGGTAGTATTAAAATCACAGGTAAAATTGCAAGTTTACTTGAAGTTGGAACTGGCTTTCATGGCGAGCTTACTGGAAGAGAAAATATATTTTTGAATGGTGCTATAAATGGAATGAGTGTTAGTTCAGTTGAAAAACAGTTGGACAATATAGTTAAATTTTCTGGAATTTTAATGCAACATATAGATACTCCGGTAAAGAGATATTCATCAGGCATGATAGTAAAACTTGGTTTTTCTATTGCTGCATTTTTAGATTATGACATTTTAATTTGTGACGAAGTGTTAGCAGTAGGAGACCAAGAGTTTCAAAATAAAGCAATTAATAAAGTTAAAGAAATTAATTCTAATTCAAATCGAACTGTTTTGTTTGTGAGTCATAATATGGACTCCATTTTAAAACTATGCACTAAAGTCGTAATTATAAATAATGGTATGATTGTACATCAAGGTAGCACTAAGAAAATGGTCGATAAGTATACTAATAGCAGATCTTATTTTAAAAATTACTATGAAAATAGATGGAGTAACAATAGCCCTCAAACTGACTCAATTAAATTAATTTCTATAAGTTCAAAAAATAACATTGGAGAAAAATTAAAAGATTTTGATATTACAGATGAAATTTTAATAGATGTAGAATTCCAAATACTTAAAAATGACAAAAATTTCTGCACCAATTTACATTTTTACAGAAATAATAATTTTTTTTTTCAAACTTTTGATGAATCAATTGATGTTGATTGGGAAAATCAACAAAGTAAAAATATAGGTCGATATAAGCAAACTTGTAAGATTCCACCCTATACGTTTGATGTAGGGCATGTTGATATTAATATACTTATATTCAATCCTCCGGGAGATATTGATAGCTCTAATCAAATAATGGAACCAAAGGGAAGCACGGGCGCTTTAAGTCTTGAAATTATTGAAAGTAAGAGAATTAATCACGCAAGAGGTAACTACCCTTTTGCTTGGGCTAAAGATTCACTTACAAGACCTATCTGTAAATGGATTACAAAACTTGAAGATGAAAAATAATATTATTTGTATAACTCCTATCGATCATATTAAAGGCTTAAAAGATTTAATTAAAACTAAAGGCACTTTAATTTATAAGCCACATATTAGTAAGATAACTCTAAAAAAAGTATTATTTAAAAATAAAAAAATTAATTGCATTTTTTGTAATCCAAATAAGCAAGGTTTTGTTATCGATATAGATATTTTAAAATTTTCTGGAATAAAAATAATAAACACTGCATCCACAGGTACAAATCATATAAATCTTAGAGATTGTAATGAGCTAAGTATTCAAGTGATGTCCTTAAAAAATGATAAAAAGCTTATTTATAAATTACCTTCTACTAGCGAATTAGCATTTTGCTTAATGATTTCACTATTAAAAAAATTAGTGCCGAGTCATAACTCAGTAAAAAATAAAAATAACTGGAATTATGAGCAATTTATAGGACAGGAATTATCAAGTTTAACTATTGGAATTATTGGATTTGGTAGATTGGGAAAATTCATGGCAAAATTTTGTCATGCATTTGGTATGAATATACTTATCTATGATAAGTACAAACCATCTAAAAAATATAGAAACGTAAGTAAGTCCTATTTAGTTAAGCATTCAGATGTAATTAGTCTTCATGTTCATTTAGATAATAATACTAAAAATTTAATAAATATAAATTTACTAAAAAAATGCCTTAGATCTCCAATTATCATTAATACTTCAAGAGGCGAAGTGGTTAATGAGCTTGATATTGTTAATTCATTAAAAAATAATTTAATCTCTGGATATGGTACTGATGTAATAACTAATGAACTGGATAGTATTAAAAAAAGTCATGTAATTAAAAATATAAGCAAACTTAATATTATTGTCACTCCTCATGTAGGTGGAATGACTTTCCAGGGACAAAAGAGGGCTTTTGAATGGGCTATAAATAAATTTTCTTAAATAACTTTTTTTATCAAGTATTCCGCTATAATAAAATCTCTTTTACTGTCAATATTTATAGATCTTTCCTCTGGTAATATATAAGCCCTGCTATTTTTTGTACCGTACCTTAATCCTTTATCAATCAAAATATTTCTTTTAATACCATATATGGACCCAGCTCTAATAAATACTTCCGGCTTAAGGTCCTGTCTTCTGCTTTCTCTTTTTTCATACATAATATCAACTATTTTGTCTTTAATTATTTTTTTTAATCTTCTTGGATGTTCTTCAATTACTTTTGACATGGCAATTACTGAGTCAGCTTTGGTTCTTGTAAGCTTTTGAATTACACTATCTATATCATAAGTATTTTTAAGTGGATTAGTTGCCATGATCTCAATAATAAAATCATACTGAATATTGTTTTTTTTTTCCATAAATAAAACTGCATGTTTTAATGCTGAAGAAGATGAGGCTTTATCTGTTGAATATTTTTTTGGTCTTATAAACGGAACATCAACTTTATAATTTTGTGCTATTTTGCTTATATCTAAACTGTCAGTAGATATTATGTAATCAGTTAATAATTTACTTTTTAATGCCTCTTTTACTGTATAATAAATTAAAGGTTTATTATTTAATTTTTTAATATTTTTATTTCTAATTCCTTTAGAGCCACCTCTTGCAAGGGTAATACCTAATATATTTAAGCTATTTTTTTTAATTTAGGCCAATCCTTTCCAAGTTGCGCCATTAACTGTATAATGATGGTAAACTGATTGTTGGCTATCATAAAATATTTTAAGTTTCTTATTATTAATTATATCATTTGCCCAGTATCTATCTTCTTTAGTAGTTAATTTATCGTCAAATGGAAATTTTTCTAACGTTTCTTTTTTATAAAATGCAAAAGCATTATGTAAAAAAAATCTCTGTTCTTGATCACAATAAAAATTTTCTGTTGAATGCGAAATAAAATTAGACCAGACATATCTTTTATTAATTCTCTTGCCATTATAAACTGGTATTTGATTTCCGTACACCGATGCGTATTTATCAAGATATTGATTAGTATTTTCTATGTTTATTTTAGAAATAACACAGTGTGCAGATATAATTAATATTATATCTTTTGTTGCTAGACTTACTCCTTTATTTAAAGATAGTCCAGGTGAATAGTTTTTAATATTATCAAATATAACTTTTGTATATCGAGGATCTTTACCATCCAAATTAGTATCTTTTTCAAAACTTTTAGCAATATTAAGAGTCTCATCTGTTGAATTATCATCAATTATAATTAATTCTGGTTTATTAAAATTATCAAGTAATGATTGTATACAATGTCCTATCCATCTTTCTTCATTTCTTGTCCTAATAATTACACTAATATTACTTGAAATATTATCCACCCCATCTACCTCTATAATTTTCAATAATATCGATCTCACCATCTTGAAAATCAGAACCTTTATTGATATTCATTTTTTCGAAAATATCTCTAAAATTAGAAAGATTTTTTAAATCCTCAGGTAGAATAGCGAATTGATTATCTCTACCTGGTAAAGATTTATCTATTGTAAAATGTTTTTCTACATATGAGCATCCAAGACTAATAGCTGATATTGCATCGTCTATTGTTTGTAAATGACCACTATATCCATAAATATTAGACATTGCTTTTAATTCAGATATTTTCGGTAAATTAATATTTTCTGGATTGCATGGGTAGCTTGATACACAATGCATTGGTATTAAATTACCTTGTTTAAAGTGATTAATATATTGCTCAATTTCAGTCCATCTAGAAGCACCAGTTGATATCAGGGCAGAGTTAAAGTTATTTAAAATATCAGTAACTAATTTAGTGTTATAATTTTCATGACTTGGTATTTTAACAAAGTTGATATTTAATTTTTTGAGCATAGCAATACTTTCAGAATTAAATATTGAGGTCATAAATTGAACTGAATTATCTTTACAGATTTGAATTAATTTTAAATGGTCATCAAATGATAATTCTGCTTTATTATAAATTTCTAATCGACCATCATAGTCCCAAGGGCCTTTTTTTAAATTTTTAACACTCCAACTTTGAAATTTACAAATTTGAGCACCATTATTGGCAGCAGAAATAATCATTTTTTCAGCCAGATTCATGTCTCCAAGATGATTCCATCCAATCTCTGCGATAATCTTAATGTTTGTCATTGGTTAAAATAATGTATTAATAATA
>JAQWMI010000039.1 GCA_029246865.1 Alphaproteobacteria bacterium | reverse complement strand
GCATAGTTGGGATGATCCAATAATTAGAGCTGTCAAAGAAGCTACCAAGAAAAATGTTACTATTACAACACCTTTAATTGGAGAGACTTTTACTTTAGACAAGTTACCTCAGGAGAAATGGTGGCAAGGACTAAGAGGATCAAACCTTTAGTGTTAATATAAATCCAAATATGATGAATAAAGTTAAATCTTTTAGAGAAATGTATTATGACAGACCAGTAGCATTTCATAAGGATGATAAATGAAAAAAATCTTAATCCTATTGTTGTTAATCCCTAGTTTGAGTTGGGGTGATGAGCGTGTCAAAACAGAATCTTCTTTGAATTCATTTGAACCATTCAAATGTGAAAAACTAAAAACAGATTTCTTAAGACTGAACAATCTTAATGAATGCTTAATAATTCAAAAATTGAGTAACCAATATGAAGTTAAATCAGCTGATTTCGATACCAATACTTGGAACAGACCTCAAATGATAAAGTATGTAAATAATAGTGATGGGGAAAAAATTATTGCTCATACCTGGAATAATGTTGTTAAATGGGGAGATAAATCTAATAAGCAACCTTTTTCACATTTAGTTGTAATTGATATTCCAAACTTAGAAAAATTATTTGAAACAAGTAAAAGTGAATTAATTTCGAAACATTATAATCTTCCTCTAATAGCTAGAAGGTTAGATGTTTTAGATACGGATAAAGATGGAGATAAAGAAATTTTATACCTTAGCAATAAAGAAGATGGCAGGAATAGAAAAAGTAGCTGGAAAGATGTTAATTATATATTTGATTTAAATGATCAAACTCTTAAAAAGTTTGGATCATCTCACTTTTCTCATGACTTAATGTATATAGATTTTAATAAGGATGGATATTTTGAAATACTTGATTACTTTTATAATCCTGGTGAGTATATCGAATTATGTGATTTAAAAAATAATAAGTGTGCAAAAATTAAAAATTCTAGCAAACTTGTTGATATTGGTTTTAACCATATTTTTCCATCGAAAAATGGTTCGATTATGTTTGGGGGATGCCCAGGATTAGGGGATACAACTTTTTGTTGGTCAAATGTAAACTACAAGAATGGGAAACTTAGCTTTAGTAAATTAGACAGTTATAAATTAAAACCACAACCGACTGATAAGGCTAATTTTTTAATTTGGACGGGAGATGTCCAAAAGAAACCAGGCTATTGGGTAGAAGGATCTAATAAAAAACAATTTAAACAAGCTGATAGGGCTTGGATGTCAACAGCCATTGATTACAACAAAGATGGATTTATAGATAGTGTAGGTATTGAAAAAGAAGTTATATGTAAGAGGAATGATGTTTCGAAGCCCTTTAAACGTAGCGGAGGGGACTGTAAAGAAGAAGTTTTCTTATATATTTTTAAAAATATTGATGACTCAGAATTTATAAAACATCAGGTTATTCCAACAACAATTAATGATGCATACAAAATAGAAAATGCGGATTTAAATAAAGACGGCACATTAGACTTGTATGGTTTTAGACAAGGCTATTATAATCCTTGGAATGCTTGTAAGACTCCACAGCTAAAATCTATATATCTTAATCAAGAAAATAAATATTTTGAGCATGCCTCTCAGAAGTTCATTGAAGAAAATTTTGGACTTTATGGTTGTGAAAGAGCATCTAACTTCTTTGAAAAAGACGGACAGTATTATCGTTTATTTATTACCATGCCAAGTGCAGAGTCTAAAAATGCATATTTAGGTATAGAAAATTACACTGGTAAAAATTAATTAAGTGAAGAATTAGTTAACAATAATTATTATTTGTCTTTATATCTCCTAAAAATTCTATAAATATAAGTCTCTCAAATGAAAAATTTTTTAGGAATATTGATTTTAGCTCTCTTTATTGCAAATCATGTACAAGCAAAAGTTAAATCTACAGACATTAATTTTGCAAATCATTTTTATGTAGATTCAATACAATCTTGTAAAGCTATGGATAAGAATTACACAGCAACATTTGATAAAAAACAAAATGTAAAAAAAGTTAAAAAATTAATTGGTTACGATTGGCCTGCTGATTGGGAAATGAACAGTAGCTCAATGATTGTTCGTGACAAAGGTATTACAGTTCCAATGACAATGTTAATGTCTGCAACACATAATGCAATTGCTAATGATAACCATGACAGTGTAGTAATTGCTAAAAACTTGCTATTGGATTTAGCTAAAGGCAATACCTTGTATGACAGTATTGGTTATAATGAAGTTCAAAAAAAACCTATGTGTTATGCTGGCGGAGATATTAATGCGCCCTGCTGGTATCATCAATATGCATTTGCTAGAGATGTATTTTCAAACTACATGATTACTGCATTATGGTTAAAAGATGAATTGAATGAGCAAGAGTTCAAAACTGTAAATTTATACATAAAAAAAATGTACAAAAAGTTTATTAAACCGGTAGAGTCTAAAATAGAAGAACAAGGTTTCTACCAAATGGCAAATGGTGGAACAGGAATATTAGCTTACGCATCTTGGGCTAATGATAGAAAACTAGCTGCAAAACAAATAACCCATAGATTTAAAGAAATTGACAAACTCTTTTATGAAGATGGTTATATCAATAATAATTCATTTAGGGGATATAGAGGACAATGGTATCACTCATATGGACTTGATTCAGCACTGGGCTTTGTATATCTAGCTCAATTATGGGGTGCGGAAGTGCCAACAAAACTTCTAAATAAATTAGTTAAAGCATCAGAGGTTACAAACTTGGCTATTACTGATTGGAATAAATTTAAAAGTAGAAAGTATGCTGGTGCTAATCACAATGCAATTGAAGATCCAGAAAATGCTAGAAAAAGGACACACGAAAGGGCATTTGGCTTAGACATTCTGATGAAAATTGTAACTAATGTGGAACTAGTAAATGACCCTGAATATCTTTCGCGCAGAAAGCAATATATGCATCAAGGAATAGATGAGCTTGTTGGATTTAATCCACATTGTATTAATTAATATTCTTGATCTTTTAAAAATCGAATCATACTTTTCATTTAAATGATAAGTAATAACAAGCTCCGTAAGATTATTAAATGGTTTTTAATTATTATTATTTTAATTCCGGTATTTGCATTTATTAGCTCCCTTTTACAGTACTTGTAATTTTAATGCACCAATTCTAAATAAAAATTTATTACTAATAGTATTTATGGTCTTTAAGGCTATTAAATATTTTTTCATTTATAGATTATTTTTTGAAATTTTTGATATTTATCTACTTTAATAAGTATATTGGAATTTAACTTTGAGGTCTTCATCATCCATCGTGTAATCTTCTCATAATACATAATAAATTCTTTTAATTTTGAGAGTAATTTTAAATTACTTTTTTGAGATCTAAGTTTTAGTTCCTGTTTATATTTCCAAGAGATTACATTTTTCCAGCTTGGATTCAGTATATAAATATAGCAATTAAATAGCTTAAAGAGGTCTTGATAATCTTTGAGATATCTATTGTAATTCTTTCTCCAGATATGTTGCTTATCAGAATTTTTTTCAATTGTATTAATATTTTTAAACAAGTATTCATTTGGAAGAGGGCTTGCTCCTACACACCAACCTTCAAATATTACAAGATCAGATGATGTGATTTTTTTCCTATATTTTTTTCTAGCATCCTTTGTTTTATCGAAAATTGGTAAATAGATAGGAAATTGCTTTTTTTTTATATTCCATAAAACATCTCTTAGTAATGCAATATCATGTGTTCCTGGTACTCCTCTTACTTTAAAAAGGGGATGTATATTCTTACTCATTGCATTTCTTTTCTTAATTGAATGATAGAAATCGTCAATTGATATTATTGTTACTTTTTTTTGATAATGTTTTTTGTACACATTTTTTATTAATTCAGACAACGAAGATTTCCCAGACCCTTGCGATCCTGCGACCATTATCATTTTTTTTGAACTAATTTTATTGAAAAGGGGGATATAAATATTTTTTATATCTGTCAACTTTAATATGCGACCTGAAATATTATAAAATTCCTCTTTAATTAAATTTTCTATTAATTTTTCTTTCACGTTGTAATTTCTTCTAATCACATACTAAAAATATTAATTTATAACTTATGATTAATTTTATAAGATAAATAAAAGTATGACACATTTTCTACAAATTTTAAAAGCAAGAATACTGTTTTTTGTGTTTCTCAGTTTTTTTATATTTTCAAATAACATTATTTCAAATGAAATAGGTTGGAATTATTTAAAAGAGGGCGGGTATTATGTTTTTATTAGACATGCTTTAGCTCCAGGTAATGGTGATCCTGTTAACTTTGATTTAAATAAATGCTCTACTCAAAGAAACTTAAGTCAAGAAGGTATTGATCAATCAATTAGATTAGGGGAAGAATTTAAGAATAAGGATATACCTATATCTAGAGTTTTAACCAGTCAATGGTGTCGATGCAAAGATACGGCGTTTTATGCTTTTAATGATTACATTGAATTTCCAGTCTTAAATTCAACATATTCTTCAAAATTTCAAAAAAACCAGTCTGACCAAATATCGAGTTTAATAAATTATATAAATAACACTGATTTAAAAAAAAATAATGAAATTTTTGTTACACACTATGTGATTATTGGGGCTCTTACCGATTATTATCCTGACTCTGCTGAGATAGTAATTACTGATCAGAATCTTAATGTTCTTTCAACTATCAAATCAGAATTTTAGTCGTTTGCTTTTGATAAATCCTCAATAAGATTAGAAATCATTAAAGGATATTTATCTTTAAAAAAATCAGGCATATGTTCGTCACTTTGCAGTTCTCCGAGTTCATTCCATTTTAATCCCTTATAACTGGTTTCACCTTGTTGCCACATTAAAAAAAAGTCTATTTCAGAGATATCTTCATTGTCTAATTCTAAAGTTTCATTTCTTTGACTAAAATACATATAGAGAATTAGCATATTAGCCTTAATCTTTTTCATTTCTTTTTCTGTGTGTTCTATCATTTGTTATCTATCTAATTGTTTCTAATAAGTGGGTAAACTTTTGGATTTAAATTTTTAATCGTAGTTCTTAGTATCATATAAATTGTAATAATTCCAACGATTGGAAAAATCACAAAAGTTATTGGCAAATTTAATACCCATTTAATATTAAAAATATTATTTAGAATGAGATAAGAGGCTAGGGAACTTAAGATTGTTGTAAAAATAATAGTAGTAAAAAATATGATCAAAAACTCTAAAATACTACTTTTTAATATAATTAGTTTTTTTAATCCTAAAATTTTAAAAATTAATTGTTGATACAGCTGGCTTTTACCTTGAACAAGTATAGCGCTACTTATAACTAAAAATCCTATAATAATAATAATCAACGATAGAATGATAACGGCAAGACTCACTTTATTTAGAAGATTATTTATTTTTTCAACATAACTAGCAATTTTAATTGATGAAATATTAGGAAACATTTTGATTAATTCACCTTCATTAATTTTTTTATTTGGAGATAAATTAATGGTTGCTAAAAATTCATGAGGTATTTTTTGACCAAAGGCAGTATTTAAGATTACAGCAAAATTAATAGTAAAATCTGCGTAATCTACATCTCTGAAATTCTTTACTTCCCCTTGAATTTCTCTCCCGTAGATTGAAAGTGCTATCTTATCACCTAATTCTATATTTAAGTCTTTTGCAGCATTATAATCAAAAGAAATGTACAAATTCTCTGCACTATTATTATCCCACCATTCTCCCTCCATTATGGGGTTATTTTTAGCTGGCTGTTCACTCCAAGAAATTCTTCTTTCACTTTCAATAACCCAAGATGAGTTATTATTTTTATTAATATAGGTCTTCGGGTCTACTCCATTAATTTTTGTAATTTTAGCAGTCGCTAAAGGTACAATATTAACTTTTGCATTAAGATCATAGGAAGTAATCTTATTAACAAAATCATCTTTAATATTCTGATTGATATTAATAAAAAAATAATCAGGCACTTCATTTTCAAGCCCTTTATTAACAAATGATTGAAAACTAAATGCCACATAAACAATTGTCAGTAATAGAGTTATTCCCATACCTAGTGTTGTTAAAATGACAGGTGCTAGGGATTGAGGACTGAGTATATTCCTTTTAGCTAATAGATAAGGCAGACCAGCTGGTTGGTTATACTTAAGCATAAAAATAGTTAATGTTTTAAAAGTGAAATAGAAAATAAATATAGCTATAACAAAACCAATTAAAAAACTAATATTTGTAATCCACAGACTATTTCCTAATGTAAATAGAAGAATTAACAACATTACTAACACAGAATTTATAATTATTGATCTTTTGTTAAATGTGAAATTTACAAAATTAAAAGAATTTCGAAACAAACTATTAGCAGATAGTTGATTAACGGCATTCAATGCTGGTACTAAAAAGATACTTATTGCTAAAATTACTATTAATGTTGTTTTAAGAAAAATTCCTAAGTTAAACACAGATTGTAGTTGTAAGCCCATGCTCGCTGGAAGGAAATGATTTATTAAATTAGGAGATATACCACTGATTAAAAATGCTATGACACATAATACAAAAGTTAAGAAAATAATTTGATATCCAAAGATCATTTGAATTATCCGTGAAGGAAGTCCTAATGATTTTTGTACAGCAATTGATGTTTGGTTTTGATTGATTAGAGCAATCATAGTATTGGCAATTCCAATTCCAGCTATTAGTATAGCTGTTAAAGAAATTAAACTCAGGAAATTACTAAAGTTATTAAGATTGTTTTGTACTAAGTTAGAAGTATTTTCAGGAAAACGTATACGAATATCTGAGTTATCAAGTATTATTTGATTGAGTGCATTTCTTGACTCAGTTTCTGTATTTTTTTCATAAAATTTAATTCTGTATTCATACTCTAGAAAATTTTCACTTTCTTTAATATTCATTAGTTTCAAACCCTTTTCATTAATGATGGCTAGATCTCCAAATATAGCGGCTCCACCGATATCAGGTATATCTTGTATAATAGAATTAATTATAAAATCTTTGTTTCTAATTGTGATTACGTCGCCTGTTTTGACTTTTAAATTTGTAGATAAGTTTTCATTAATTAAAACTTGATTATTATTTTTATAAAACTCTTCAAGATTATCAAGGTCCTTTGTTTTAATTGAACCATAGAGTGGGTATTTGTCGTCAACTACTCGTAATCTTATAAATGCTGTTAATATATCATTACTGATATCACGAGATGCCATAGAAGTGAGAGACGTATTCAGTGAAATATCACCTAATAACTGCAATTTTTTTATTATCTCGCTATCAAGCGGTTTGGTATTAACTTCAATTTCCGCATCGCCTCCTAATATAATTTTAGTATTTGCTCTAAGTTCCTGGTTGATAGAAAAATTGAGTGTACTAATTAGAAATAAAACAAATGTACTAATAAATATAGTTACAATAATAACCCAACGTTTATAAAAATTTCTAATAAAATCCCTCCAAGCTTGTGTATGGATGAATTGTATTTGATTAAATAATTTTTCCATCTTGTATGATAATCTGCCTATCACAGCGTTGTGCTAATTCTTTATCATGTGTTACTAAACAAAGACTAGATCCGAAAGATTTTACAACATCAAATAAGGTATCAGAAATTAAAACACTGTTTTCATCATCAAGATTTCCAGTAGGCTCATCTGCTAAAATAATACTGGGCTTATTAATGACTGCTCTAGCTATTGCTACACGTTGTTGCTCTCCTCCAGATAACTGACTTGGATAGTGCTGAAGCCTATGTTCTAAACCGAGATTAATTAATATATCTTTAGCTAATTCTGTAGCATTTTTTTGTAAATTGATTTCTAAAGTTAAAGCCACATTTTCAAGAGCTGTATAATTAGGAATTAAGTAAAAAGATTGAAATACTATTCCAATATTTTTTTGACGAAAATCTTAGAGTTCTTCTTCATTAAAATTAGAGATTGTTTGATTTTCAAATACAATAGATCCTGAAGTTGGTTTTTCTAAACCTGCAAGTAGCATAATAAGAGAAGTCTTACCAGATCCACTTTTTCCAATTATAGCTAATGTTTCTTGTTTTTTTACAGCAAGTGTTATTCCTTTAATAACTTCTGTTACCACAGAACCATTTTGATATTGTAACTGGATATTGTTTAAAGTAATTAGATCACTCATGATTAAGATTTTAACCATACTTTTATTTTTACTGAATGTCTCTAATTCGCACGCCTCTAATTATAATATAATTCTTTATGGAGACTCTTTGATGGCTGGGTACG